>JAITQL010000031.1 GCA_031288935.1 Tannerella sp. | reverse complement strand
CGCCGATGTGGTCGCCGTGCATGTGCGTCAGCAGAACGGCGTCGATCCCGTCCGGCGTCACGTCCAGCGCCTGCAAATGGTCAAACAGCTGCCGGCCGTAGCCGGCATCTACCAGGATGTGTTTGTCGTTCATGGAGAGTAAAAATACGTTCGTCGCCATGGGATACGTCCCGTCGGGGAGGTACGTCTTGAGCATTTCAGGCGTGGCGCCCGTCAAGATCTGGCTGTTTCCGTCCTGCGACCCTTCGCAGAGCGTACTCATCCGAATCTCTCCCACTTCAAAGGTAATCGTTCCGGCTTCGCCCTGTTCCTGCGCCGCAACGCCCGACGCGGGCAAGGATGCGATCATAAAAAATGAAATTAAATACGTGATCCGTTTACGTGTTGTCATATTCCGATGTTTTTTTGAATTATGCAGGTAAAAGTACCTGTTTTTCCGTTAAGGGGCGTCCTGTTTAATGGATTATTATCATAAATCTACTCCGCCAAATCCTTCCGAATCGTTTTTCTCTTTCCAGTGAAAAGGAGATGCAGGCTGCGGCGCTACCTTTTCCCTCCTACTGCGACGAACGCTTGTGGTAAAAGTTGGAGCCTCCGGAGTAAATCTGCCAATCAATTTTCGATTTCTCTTTCCCATATCCAATAATTCATGATTCCTTTTTCCCCGCCCGCTTCCTGCCGCCTTTTCTGCAACTCCGCTTCTGCCTCTTGCCAGTCGGTGTAAACGGCGATGCGGTAGCGCTCTATATCTTGATAGTTAAAAGTGTCTTCGCCCCACAATTCATATTGCTTTTTCGGGGTTTTCTTAAAAAAGTATCTCCAGTTCATTGTAAATAATTAAACAAATGCTTCGTGTCAGGTCTAAGAGTAATATTCGCACGGGTTTTGCAGCCCGTCGGACTGCATCGCCCGGTAGAAGAATGATTGACGGCTCCTGTCGTCCTGCCGTCAGGAATGCTGCCCGAAAGATAGAGTTGCATTCCCCTGGAATGCCGGGCCGGGGACGTGCAGACGGTTTCTACCGAACTGTGCATCCCGATAGGGATGCGGTTTGAGATGATCAGGGACAGCATAGCGTATTCATAATACATGATGAGATTGCCAATCTTTCTGCATATTCAAAACCTTTCATTTCCGAATAGGCAATCCATCCCCTGCCGTCTGGCGTTGCCGTATAATAAAATCCGGTTAAACCGAAAAACCCGTATTGAAAATCGCCATCGCGCGGACGGGGCAAGGGTTGGAAGCGGAGAACAGTTATTCATCTTCATAGACATAACGGTTTTCTCCTTTTAAATAGCGCAGATATTCATTTTTTTCTTCAAGCGTCATTGTTTCCATCTTTTCGACATCCTCGGAATAGAAGACTGCTTTGTGCGTTTTAAACAGTCTGCCTATCAGATTTTCATTTCCCTGGAGGCAGTGAAGTTTCCTGTCATTCCTGTTCTTCATCGTTCAATGTTAAACGGCTCATATACCCAAATCATTCTGTTCGTGCCTGCGTCCGCTGCGCTGCGCCAGGGTGTCGGCGTAGAGTTTGATGCAGGCGTTGAGCTTGCGGGCAAAATTTTCGCAGATGTCGTCGGGCATGAGCAGGAGCCGGGCATTGACGCGGGCGACGATGTCGTCGTGAATGGCGTTCAGATCCAGCCGGATCGCCTTCACCGTATCCTCGCTGACCTTCGCCATCTCGTCGATGCGCTCCTTCGTGAGCGATTCGAAATAGAGATTGTCGGCCTCCAGCTTTTCGAGCCAGGGAAGCAGTCCCAGCAGCTCGATGTCCGGCGCATGATGGGTGCGCAGTTCCCGCAGAAGGTTGAAAATGTCGGCCGTTTCCTCGTTGTACGACTTGTGCGCAATGTTGCCGTAGGTATCGAAGACGATGGCCACCCGTCCGGCCGCTTTGACGATCTCCGGATTGAAGTGGTGCTTCGCGTTCTGTACGGCGCCGTGCGTCCCCGCAAACGTGTTGTCGCGCACGTGGTCGGCCTCCACGCGCTCCGCGGTCACGGGACTCTTGAAAATCAGTTTCAGATTGTCGTCGAGCAGATAATACTTCGTCACAAAGGCCGGATACTGCGGCGCTATACCCAGTGCGGCGGGCGTGGCCAGGTCGATCAGGTCTTTTTCTTCGGTAAAAAACTGAAAATACTCGCTGTTGTGGAGTTTGGACTTACTAAACGTGTTTATTTGCATACGGATTCCTGTTTAATGGATTAATAATAATTTGAGACGCTTGAAATGCACTTCGCCGGCCAATGACACCGTTCCGATCCGGCAGCGTACCCGTTCTCCAACCTTCCGCACGGCTTCGGGAAGGTGGAATACCGGTTCTCCGGCCTCCCGACGGCTTCGGAAAGGTGGAATACCGGTTCTCCGGTCTCCCGCACGGCTTCGCGGGGGTGGAATACCGGTTCTCCGGCCTTCCGCACGGCTTCGCGGGGGTGGAATACCGGTTCTCCGGCCTTCCGCACGGCTTCGCGGGGCTGGAATACCGGTTCTCCGGCCTCCCGCACGGCTTCGCGGGGCTGGAATACCGGTTCTCCGGCCGACAGCACGACTGCAGAACAGTGCAGATTAAGATGGTCGGTCTGTGATTACTTTTCAGACCGTTTTGTTCGCGCGCCGACCGGAGAAAATAGGATATGTTCGGATAGATGCTCATATACGCGGCATTGTTTTTCCTGTGATTTTATGCATTGCTTTTGAAATGCGGTCAAAAGTAAGTAAAAAAAAGACATGCGCACGGGCATTTATGTAGATTTAACTTATAAAGACCTGCATAATCAAAAAAGGTTTACGGTATTCTTTTGGGATGAAGAAGGGAATATTCGGAAGGCTGAAAGCCTTTTAAGCATTAGCGCAGGGCAACGCCCTGCGTATGAAACAACACAGCCCTTCCCGGGCTGAAAGCCTGATAGCAACCGGCTTTCGCCCTTTCAGGGCCTGGGGCAAACGTGTATGCAATGTCACAGGGCGCTGCCCTGTGACATTGCTTAAAGGGCGTTACCCTTCCGTCTGTTGTTCTGTGCCAATGTTTGAAGTATGTTACTCTTTCGTCTGTTGTTCTGTGCCAATGCTTGAAGGACGTTGCCCTTCCGTCTGCGGACAGGGTACGGCGGCTTGCGACGGAGAGGCACAGGCTTTCTATGATAGAACGGCGTTCATGAAAAGACGCCTTTCTGAAAGCAGGGAAATTGTGTAAACCGGTCTATTCTTGCGGAACTTCGTCCGGGCGGCCGGCGGAAACGTGTGAAAACGGTATTTCGCGGAAAATCTTTTCGCTGACGCCGCTGTTTTGCTGCACATAATCGCCCGCTATGCGGCCTGTATTCCGGCACGCTTGGGGATGTGCGACCCACTCGTTCATTTGCAGCGCCAGCGCGCCGCCGTCCGTCACGCAGACGCCCCCGCCTGCGGCAATCAGTTCCCTGGCCTCGCGGAATTTCTGGTATTTCGGACCGAACATCACCGGAATGCCGTACACGGCTGCCTCCAGCGTATTGTGAATCCCTTTTCCGAACCCGCCGCCGATGTAGGCCATCTGTCCATAGCGGTAGATGGAGGAAAGGAGTCCGAAGCTGTCGATGATCAGACAGTCCTTGTCGGCAACGGACTGGTCGTTCGTCTCGGACAGGCGGATGGACGGACGTTCGAGCCGGGATTCGATATCCATCAGATGCTCGCGGTGAATCTCGTGAGGGGCAATGATCAGCTGCACTTCGGGGTGCGCGTTGAAGTAGGCGAGGAGTATTTCCTCGTCCTGCGGCCAGGTGCTTCCGGCCACGAGCACCGGCCTGTCGCCGGCTACAAACTGCTCGACAACGGGCAGCAGGCGCGCCTGTCGCTGAACGGCCAGTACGCGGTCGAAGCGCGTGTCGCCGCAAACGCTTACGTTCGTCACGCCGTGAGCGGCCAGCAGCAGCGCCGACGCGCGGTCTTGCACAAAGAGGCGGTCGAAGCAGAACAGCGCTTTCAGATACCACCCTCCGTAGCGTTTGAAGAAAAGCTGTTCGGGACGGAAAATCGCCGAGATCAGGTATGTCGGGATGCGTCGGCGCCTGAGTTCGGAGAGGTAGTTGAGCCAAAATTCGTATTTGATAAAGACCGCCACGGCGGGATGCGCCAGGTTGAGGAATTTTTTCACCTTGTAGGGCGTGTCGAAGGGGAGGTAACAGATGACGTCCGCCCCGTCATAGTTTTTGCGCACCTCGTACCCCGAGGGCGAGAAGAAAGTCAGCAGGATTTTGTATTCGGGAAACCGCGTCCGCAGGAGTTCCATCACCGGCCGTCCCTGTTCAAACTCGCCCAGCGAAGCGGCGTGAAACCAGACGTAGCGGGCGCGGGGGTCTATCCGTTCGCGCAGGATGCCGTTGGTATGCCATTGCCCCAGCCGCGTCATCCGCGCCTTGCGCAGGAAGAAAGACGCCACCTCCGTCGACAGGGCATACAGATGCAGGGCGGATGTATAGAAGACGTTCATGCGTTTTACTTCAACAGTTCGACGGCACGCCGGATCCGCCGGAGGGTTTCCTCCTTTCCGACGGCTTCGGTGATATGGAAAATCTGCGGGCCGATGCCTTCGCCGACCAGCGCCAGGCGCACGGCGTTCATGATGTTGCCCAGATGGTAGCCTTTCCCGGCGATCCACGCCTTGACGGCCTCTTCGGTGCCTTCCACGTCGAACGGCTCGCGGTCGCTCAACACCTCGTCCGCCAGTTCCGCCAGCTGCACGGCGCTGTCTGCCTTCCAGCGTTTGGCGCGCGTCTTTTCGTCATACGTTTCCGGCGCCTTGAAGAAGTAATGCGTCTGCCCCCACAGGTCGGGAATGAAACTGACCCGTTCCTTCATCATCCCCACCACCTTTTCGACATACGCGGGAGCGGCCTCCACGCCGTGCGCCCGCAGAACGGGCATGAAGAGGGCGGCTACCTCGCTGTCGGCACGCTTCTGGATGTACTGGTGATTGAACCACTTGCCTTTTTCATGGTCAAACTTCGCCCCGCTTTTGCTGCACCGGCTCAGATCGAAACAGTCAATCAGTTCCTGCACGGTCAACAGCTCCCGGTCGTCTCCGGGATTCCATCCCAGCAGGGCGAGGAAGTTCACCACGGCTTCGGGCAGGTATCCGCTTTCGCGATAGCCGGCCGACCGCTCGCCGCTCTTGGGATCCTGCCATTCGAGCGGGAAAACGGGGAATCCGAGGCGGTCGCCGTCGCGCTTGCTCAGCTTGCCTCCGCCCTCGGGCTTGAGAAGCAGGGGCAGGTGCGCAAAGGCCGGCATGGTATCCGTCCACCCCAGGCAGCGGTACAGCAGCACGTGCAGCGGAGCGCTCGAAAGCCACTCCTCGCCGCGGATGACGTGCGTGATTTCCATCAGGTGATCGTCCACAATATTGGCGAGATGGTAGGTCGGCAAGCCGTCGGAGGATTTAAACAGGACTTTATCGTCGATAATGGACGAGTGGATCACCACTTCGCCGCGGATCAGGTCGTTCACGCGGATGTCCTCGTCCGGCTCGACCCGTATGCGCACGACGTACTGCTGTCCGGCGTCGATCAGCGCCTTCACCTCTCCGGGCGACAGGGTGAGCGCGTTGCGCATCTGTCCGCGCGTGGAGGCGTCGTACTGGAAGTTGGGGATTTCCCTGCGTTTGGCCTCGAGTTCGGCCGGCGTGTCGAACGCAAGATACGCGCTCCCGTCCGCCAGCAGGCGGTCGACGTATTGCCTGTAAATCGCCTTCCGCTCGCTCTGGCGGTAGGGGGCGTGCGCGCCTCCGCAGCCCACTCCTTCGTCGAAGGGAATCCCCAGCCACTGGAAGGAGGCAATGATATACTCTTCCGCGCCGGGCACGAAACGTTGCGAATCGGTGTCTTCGATCCGAAGGATCAACCGGCCGCCGTGCTGTTTGGCGAACAGGTAATTGTATAATGCCGTGCGGACGCCGCCGATATGCAGCGGCCCCGTCGGACTGGGGGCAAAACGTACTCTGACCATCTGTAAACTTAGTGTTTGTTATTCTAAAAAAGCGCGGATTCGGAAAAATCGCCCGAATCCGGCGCAAAAGTACTACTTTTTTATTCAACGACTGAAAGATTCGGGCATCAAGATGCAAGATTCGGGATTTCCGGCGGCTTCCGGCAGCTTCCGGCGCGGATTTCAACGCGGATTCGCCGGCGAAAAGGCCGTAAAAAGCCATTTCGCCGGCGCTGAAATGCATTCAATCTGCCCGAAACGCCGAATTTTGACCCTTGAATCCCGAATTTTGAATCTTTTTTGTACATTTATCCCCCGAAAACAACGGGACAAGGACGAAAATGTTTCTATTAATAATATGTACAACGCTATGAAATCAAAAAAATCGACTGTTCAATCTATTGTATACTTCGGTATTACAGCCATGCTGATTGCGTACTTCTTTCCGCGCGAGGGAAAGTTCCGCTATCAGTTCTACGAGGGAAAACCCTGGCGATACGGCTTGCTGACGGCGCCGAACGACTTCCCGATTTACAAGACCGACGAGGAAGTGAAGGCGGAAAAAGACAGTATCAAGCGGAAATTCGAGCCTTATTTCCGGCTGGATACGAACGTGAAGACGGAACAGATCGAAAAACTGCGCGCCAACCATTCGGCGGCCGCCGTCCGGGAGACCGGAGACACGCCTTACCTGAAGTACATCGAATGCGAGCTGGAGCAAATCTACGACGGCGGCATCCTGCCGGCCCAGCAGCTTGAGAACCTGAAGAAGGATCATGTAGAGCAGGTGTACGTGCTGGAAAACAACATGGCCGGCCCGAGGCGCACGGAGAACTTTCATACGGCCAAGTCGGCTTACGACCGCCTGCTGAACAGCCTCCCCCCGCCGCTGGAGGCAGCGCATCTGATGTCGTTTCACGTCGGCGACTATCTGGCCGACAACGCGGGCGAAGACCGGGAGATGTCCGAAAAGATGCTGAACGGACAGCTGAAAAACGTCGCCCTATCTACCGGAATGGTACAGGCCGGCGAGCGGATCGTTGACCGCGGCGAGGTGGTCGATCACAAGACGTACAACATGCTCCGCTCGCTCAAGATCATCCACGAATCCCGCTCGGCCGGCGACAGACAGCTCGGCCTTATCTGGACGGGACAGTTTATCCTGGTCTTCGGCATTCTTTTCTGCTGCGGACTGTACATGGCCACGTTTTGCCCGGAACTGTTCTTCCGCCGCCGCAACGCGATTTTCATCCTGCTCTGCCTGCTCGTGTTCTGCCTGCTTTCCGAAGTCTGCGTCAAGCACGACCTGTTCAACCTCTACATACTCCCGTTTGCGATTGTGCCCATTGTGGTGCGCACGTTCTTCGATTCGCACACGGCGCTCTTCACGCATCTGGTCACCGTGCTGCTGTGCTCGCTCGTGGCTCCGTTTCCGCATGAATTTCTGCTCCTGCAAATCCTGGCCGGGATCGTCGTCGTGTTCAGCCTGAAAGAGCTGTCGCAGCGTTCGCAGCTGATCCGCTGCTCGATCTTCATCTTCATGACCTACACGCTCGGCTACCTGAGCCTGTCGCTTTACCAGGAAGGCGACCTGGGCAAGATCCGCTGGATCGTGTTGCTTTTCTTCGGCATCAACCTGATTCTGCTGCTGTTTTCCTATACATTGGTCTACATACTGGAAAAGCTCTTCGGCTACACGTCTCCCATCACGCTGATAGAGCTTTCCAACATCAATACGCCGCTGCTGAAAAAGCTTTCGGAGACGTGCCCCGGCACGTTTCAACATTCCCTGCAAGTCTCGATCCTGGCTTCCGCCGCCGGCTCGGAAATCGGCGCCGACACGCAGCTGGTTCGCACCGGCGCCCTGTATCACGACATCGGCAAGATGGAGCATCCGGTATTCTTCACCGAAAACCAGAAGGGCGACGCCAATCCGCACCGGAATCTGCCGTTCGAGAAGAGCGCGCAAATCATCATCCGTCACGTCGCGGAGGGAATCAAACTGGCCGAAAAGGCCTCGCTGCCCAAGGCCGTCGTCGACTTTATCCGCACGCATCACGGCACGGGAAAAACCAAATACTTCTACCATTCATTCCGAAACGCCTTCCCGGACACGCCGGTAGACGAGTCGCAGTTCACGTATCCCGGCCCGAATCCCTTTTCAAAGGAGACGGCGATACTGATGATGGCCGATTCGGTGGAAGCGGCTTCGCGCAGTCTGAATGAATATACGGACGAAAAACTCTGTATGCTGGTCGACAGGATCATCGACGGGCAGATGGCCGACGGTTTGCTGAAGAATGCGCCGCTGACGTTCCACGAGATCGAAGTGATCAAGACTACGTTCGTGGAGAAACTGAAAACCATGTATCATACGCGCATCAGCTACCCGGACCTGATCACCGAACGGACGTGAAGCAGGGTTCACAAATTTCATAAGGAAGACATGACGGATACCGGACAGTTCAATTTCAACAAATTCTATGTCAGCCATTACAGGAGGACGTTTTTGTTTGCCAAATCCTACGTCCACGACGAATGGGTGGCGGAGGACATTGCTTCCGAAGCGTTAATCAGCCTCTGGGAAACGATGAAGGAACATGAAATCCGTCATCCGCTCACCTTTTTGTTCGGTATTGTGAAAAACAAGTCCGTTGATCACCTGCGGCGTGAAATCGCCCGCCAGGAAGCGCTGGCCACGATGTCCGAAACCGGAATGAGAGAATTGAACACGCGCATTTCCACGCTCGAAGCCTGCGATCCCGAGCAAATCTACTCGCGCGACGTGACCGAAATCCTCGAAGCTACCTTGAACGCTCTGCCCGAGAAGACGCGCGAGATCTTCCTGATGAGCCGTTACCGGAACATGTCCGCAAGCCGGATTGCCGCCGCGCTGAACATCACGTCCAAGGCCGTCGAATACCACCTCTCCAAAGCCCTGAAACAACTGCGCATAAACCTGAAGGATTACCTGACCTTTTCAAGGTGAGATTCCATGCTGAAAGTCTGTCCGGGCAGCGCGGAAGGCGACGGACAGTTGCCGTATGCCGGGGAGGGTGACGACGGCCAGGGGACAGGTAGCCGGAACAGGCGCGGGCGCAAGTTCCGTATCGCGGATGTGCAGTCCGGGCGACAGGCGGTCTCTGTCGGTTACGGCCCCGTTGCATCGCGGATACCTGTTGACAAAGCCGCACACGGCAGCAGTTGCCTCCTTCAGCCTTTTCCCTGCGTCCAAGCCGGTCTGTCCTGCCCGCGTTCGCACGGTTTGCCCCGGCGCAGGCAGCCAGACAGTCTTCGATTTTCGCTTCGAGCGGCTCTTCCGTTCCGCTTGCGAGACCAAACCGCTTGAGGTTCTGCTTCAGACAGTCCCGGAATTTAACAAGCCATTCCCGGAGTTCGTTCAATGCGACGTGAATGTAATTTGTATGCGACATGATGATTGAATTTTAGAAATGTATAGCCGTATAAAAAGTCCGTATATAAGTCAGCCCGCACCGCCATTTTTGAAATTAAAAAGTTGACTTGTGAGTTTGCAAAGTCGACTTGTAAAAAAGCAAAGTCGACTTTTAGAAATACAAAGTTGACTTTTGTAGATGAAAAGTCGACTTTTGAAATTGCAAAGTTGACTTTTGGAAATGAAAAGCCAACTTTTGGGATTGCAAAGTCGACTTGCAAAATTACGGGGATATGTCTGTCAATGGCGGAGAGTTTCCTTAAAGTTGGTGATCTGTGTGCCGAGTAACAGGATGATGATTTGAAAACCGTTTCCATTCATAACTGATTATCGGATGAATGAGGGCAAAGATAAAGCAAAAGTACGCATGATGAAAATTAAAACCGGAACATGGCGAATGATTCATCGAGCGATTCGGAATATCACCGAACGCTGTTTGTCGGTCAGCGGCCTTCTGCGGCTTCGCCCGTTTCCGGTCTTTGCGCAGTGTCCTTTACAGGCAGGATCGGCTATGTCACGGCATCTGCGGAGTGAAGGACGTGCCTGTTGCCGGGGGATGCCGTTTCTTTTGACCGGCCGGTTGCGGCGAGAAATATTTTTTGTTTCAAACCGTATTAATACTTACTTTTGCGAGCGTTATGAGACAATATTTAGACTTGCTTGACGAGACGCTCCGGAAGGGGGCGAAAAAAGAAGACCGGACGGGTACAGGCACCTTGAGTATCTTCGGGTATCAGATGCGGTTTGACCTGGGCGGGGGATTTCCGTTGCTTACGACGAAGAAACTGCATCTGAAGTCCATCATCCACGAATTGTTGTGGTTTCTGAGCGGAGATACGAATGTCGATTACCTGCAAAAACACGATGTGCGCATTTGGAACGAATGGGCGGACGAGCACGGCGAACTGGGTCATATCTACGGTTATCAGTGGCGTTCCTGGCCCGACGGCAACGGCGGTTTCATCGACCAGATCGGCGAGGCCGTTCATGCCATCAAGCATCATCCCGATTCGCGGCGAATCATGGTCAGCGCCTGGAATGTAGGCGATCTTGCCAACATGAACCTCCCGCCCTGCCATGCATTTTTCCAGTTTTACGTGGCGAACGGACGGCTGAGTCTGCAACTCTATCAGCGCAGCGCCGACCTGTTTCTGGGGGTGCCGTTCAACATTGCCTCCTACGCACTGCTGTTGCAGATGACGGCGCAGGTGACCGGATTGGAGCCGGGTGATTTTATCCATACGCTGGGCGATGCGCACATCTACCGCAATCATTTCGAACAGGTGAAGTTGCAGTTGACGCGGACGCCGCGGACGCTTCCGCAGATGAAAATCAATCCCGGTGTGAAAAGCCTTTTCGACTTCCGGTATGAAGATTTCGAACTTGTCAATTACGACCCCTGTCCGCACATCAAAGGCGATGTGTCGGTATGAAAATTCAAAGATTCAAAAAATTCAAAGATTCAGGAAATGAGTGTGATTTCTATTATTGCGGCAATGGACGAGCAGCGGGCAATCGGTAAAAACCGGCAGTTGTTGTGGCGCCTGCCCCGCGACATGAAACGTTTTAAGGACATTACGACCGGACATACGGTGATTATGGGAAGGGAAACGTTCGAATCGTTGCCCGGCGGCGCATTGCCTGAGCGGAAAAACATCGTCCTCAGTACAAAACCGGACAGGCAGTACGAACAGGCCTCCCTGTATCATTCGTTGCGCGAGGCGCTGGCTTCCTGTGAAGGTGAAGAAGAAGTGTTTATCATCGGCGGCGCCAGCGTGTACCGCCAGGCAATGGCCGTGGCGGAAAAGATGTATCTGACAAAAGTACATCATACGTTTGCGGATGCGGATACTTTTTTCCCGCCGATCGCTGATTCAGAGTGGATAGAAACAGACCGTCAGGGTTTTCCGCAGGACGGTAAAAATCCCCATGCACACACTTTTTTTACGTATATAAGAAAAAATAATAGCCCTTCGGATACAACCGGAGAGAATTAGCGGTAACTTTGCCAGTGTTTTAACTATAATAAATGATAATATGAAACGTGTTTTATGTGTACTAACAGTTATTTTACTGACTTCCGGAACGGTTTATGCGCAACAGAAAGAAGCGTCTATTACATCGGTTGACAGTACAACGTATGATTTTGGTGATATTAATGAAGTGGACGGGCCGGTATCTCATACCTTTACCGTTCTTAACAACGGCGAATTGCCGCTGGTTATTTCAAAAGTAGTGGCTTCGTGCGGCTGTACGACACCCGAATGGACGAAAGAGCCGATTGCTCCCGGCAAAACAGGAGAAATCAAGGCTACGTATGACCCGTCCGGACGGCCGAACCGGTTTACAAAAACAGTAAGCGTATACAGCAACGGAAAAACCGGGAGCTATGCGCTGACGATTAAGGGAAACGTGATTCCCAAGTAATCATCCCGACAAAAAAAGAAGATGAAGACTATGCGGGCATTTGCTGTTTTTCTTTGCGGACTGAGCTTCCTGTGCCAGTCGGTTCGTTCGCAGGATGTGAAGGCGGAAACGGAAGGAAAACCGGTCGCCGCCCTGGACGAGACTGCATTTGATTTCGGACTGATCAACGAAGAAAGCGGTTTTGCCACTCATGTGTTTCATGTCGGGAATGTCGGAAATGCCCCATTAGTCATTACACACGTGCAGTCTTCCTGCGGCTGCACGGAACCGCAGTGGACGAATGCTCCGATCGCGCCGGGAAAAAAGGGCGAGGTAATCATTACATACGATCCGACGAACCGTCCCGGCCCGTTCAAGAAGAATGTAATGATTTACACCAACGACAAGGAGCAGCGTCTGCGGGTATCGATCACGGGGGATGTGGTGCCCAAATCCGCCAATCTGCAACGGAGTTTTCATGATACGATCGGTACCGTCCAGATGGAACGGAAGGAGTTTGTATTTTATACCGTTCGCCCCGGAGCAGTGATCAAGCAGGAACTGTGGATGCAGAACTTCGCCGATGAAGATCTGACGCTTTCGTTCGAAAACATTCCGGATTTTATCCGGGTGGAAGCACCCGAACAGTTGAAAAGCGGAAAGGCGGAACGGTTCAGGATTACGCTGGATGCCTCCGGGCTTGCCGACAAGCGCGGCCATTTATTGAACCCGATTACGTGGAAGACGGTGAGCGCTTCCGGCGTTACGCACATACAGACACTTCCGGTTTCGATGAACTTTATCGACGATTTTTCGCTCCTGTCGGCAGAACAAAAAGCCAACGGGCCGGCTATCCAGCTTTCGAATACGGTGGCAGGCTTTGGCAAGTTGAAGAAAAGCGGATTCCTCGGATTGGGCAACAAGCGCGCGTCGCAGCAGATTACAATCACCAATGAAGGCAAATCGGCCCTGACGCTTCACAGCGCCGGTTGCGACGACGAACGTGTGCAGGTGGCAATAGACAGGAAAACGTTACAGCCGGGTGAAACGGTTACGTTGAACGTGATGCTCAACCCGAAAACAGTAAAAGGCACGCTGGAAACAGACCTGTATGTCGTGTGTAACGACGCGCGCGGCCCGGTGCGCGGAATCCGAATCGTCGCCGAAGGATACAAGTAAAAGAACGGAATGATACATCCTGAAAACGAAGCGCAATACAAAGGATTAAAAGTCAGCGAAGGCGTGTCGGATGTGCCGACCGTTAACCCTTATCTCAAAAAAATCATACGCCCGAAACAGTACACGACCTCCGAGTTTACGGAGGGTATTTTTCGTGGAGATATTGCCATCCTCAGCCAGGCGGTCACGCTGATTGAGAGCGCCCGGGACGAACATCACCGGCAGGCGCAGGAGATTATCGAACGATGCCTTCCGCACAGGGGACGTTCCGTGCGTATCGGTATCACGGGCGTGCCCGGAGCCGGAAAAAGTACTTCCATTGATGCTTTCGGCATGCACATGATACGCAAAGGGCACAAGCTGGCCGTACTTGCCATTGATCCCAGCAGCGAACGTTCCAAAGGCAGTATCCTGGGCGACAAAACGCGCATGGAAACCCTTTCGCGCGAAAAAAACGCATTTATACGCCCCTCCCCCACAGCCGGTTCGCTGGGCGGAGTAGCCCGCAAGACGAGAGAAACCATTATCTTGTGCGAGGCTGCCGGTTTTGATACGATTTTCGTCGAAACCGTTGGCGTAGGGCAAAGCGAAACGGCCGTCCATTCGATGGTCGACTTTTTCCTGCTCATTCAATTAGCCGGTA
>JAITQL010000021.1 GCA_031288935.1 Tannerella sp. | reverse complement strand
TCATGAAGTTTGAATCCGTAATAATAAAAGGACGAACCTCACAGCCTGCCCCTCTTTCTGCGATCTTGAACATGTTCGATGGAAGTTATGAACCGACTTTCTCTTATCGCATAACAATGATTTCATTATTTTAATCACCACCTTGTACATACAGGGCAACCGCATGAAAAAATCAGTCAGGATCCATCCCCGTCAAGGCAATGAGGCGCACTGGCCTCTCGTTCCAAGCTGGAACTAACACCTCGTTCCAGGACATGACACTTTGAATCTGCCGCTTTAGGGGTTTTGTTCTGTCTTCCCGTTACTGGCGTATAAAAAAACACCTCGTAATGAAAGCAAATTCAATCTCACGCAGGGGGTTCATCCGCCGTTCCGTTACCGGCACGGTGTGGTTGGCTCTCACTCCGGCGAACAGTCTTCTGGCTAACCCGACTGCCGGCGCATGGCCTGCAAACGCCCGCAAGCATACTTTCCATCTGGTGGGACAAACCCATATCGATCCCGTCTGGCTGTGGACATGGCAGGAAGGAGTGGGCGTAATACACAGTACCTTCCGTTCGGCGCTCGACCGGATGAATGAGAATCCGGCAATCGTGTTCAGCTGTACTTCGGCTCAGTTCTACCAGTGGGTTGCCGAGAACGATCCCGCCATGATGTCCGAAATACGGCAGCGGGTCGGCGAGGGACGGTGGAACCTCATCGGCGGATGGTGGGTAGAGCCGGACATGAACCTCCCTTCGGGCGAAGCCATGGCGCGCCAGGGTCTCTACGGACAGCGCACTTTCGAGCAGCTGCTGGGACGGCGGGCTACGGTCGGCTACTGCGACGACTCCTTCGGTCATGCCGGCACCGTCCCGCAGATACTCCGTCTGCAAGGCATCGAGAACTACGTTTTCAGTCGGCCGGGGTCGAATGAAAAGGCGTTGCCGTCCAATCTTTTTTGGTGGGAAGCGCCCGACGGCTCCCGCGTACTGGCCTTCCGGCGCGCCGGCGCCGTCGGCGGCAGCGACGGGAATGCGGCGGAGTTCCGGCAACGTCTCGAAGCCCTGCTCGCCGGGGCAGGCGACCATCCCGTGCCGGACTTCATCGTCTGGTACGGAATCGGCGACCACGGCGGCGGGCCGACCAAAGCTAACATCCGGGCAATCGAGGAGGTGAAGGCGGAGAAAGGCGCTCCGCGCATCTTTTACAGCAGCGAAGACCGTTACTTCAAGGAACTGCGCGCAGGTTCAGACCTTCGCCACCTGCCGGTCGTGAAAGACGACCTCCAGCATCACGCCGTGGGATGCTATACCTCCGAATGGGAAATCAAGAAAAACAACCGTCTGAGCGAAACCGCCCTGGTCACGGCCGAGAAAATAGCGGCCATCGGCGCCGCCGCCTGGCACGTCGCCTATCCGAAAACCGCCTTCACCCAGGCATGGCACAAGCTGCTCTTCCTGCAATTCCACGACAGCCTGGCCGGTTCCTCCATCGCAGAACATTCCCGGCAGGCACGCGACGGCTTCGGACATGTCATGGACGTGGCGCGCGATGCCATGTACAAGGCGCTCCAGAAGCTGGAATGGCAGATACCGGCCGACGATCCCTGCGGACAGTACAGCATCGTCTTCAATCCTCATGCCTGGGCTGTGCGGCAGGTGATAGAGATTCCCTGTTCCAGATGGCCGCCCACGGGTTGCGAACACAAGCCGGAAACGGCCGTCGCCGTCGTCTGTGACGACCTCGGACAACCGCTGCCGCACCAGTGGGCGGTGGGACAGTCGCAAACGGCCAACTACAAGGAAACCCTGCTGGTGGAAGTCTCCCTGCCACCGGCGGGCTACCGGCAGATCAAGGCCGCCAATGCCGGCGCCGGACATGCGTTCCGGCATGTTGCACAAGCCGAAGGACGGTGTCTGGAAAACGAATACTACCGCATCACCTTTGCCGGCACGGGTGCGGTCGACATCTTCGACCGGAGGGTCGGGAGGCCGGTGTTTGCCGGCGACGGCGGGGGCTGCCGGGCAATCGTTGTCGAAGACCCCTACGACACCTGGGGGCACAACGCCGGCTCCTTTGACCTCCGCGAAAAGTGCGTGTTCGATCACGCCGCCGTCAGCGTGACGGAGCGCGGCCCCCTGAGAGCGACCGTCCGCACGGAGAGCGTCTGCGGACAGTCGACGCTGGCCGTCGACTGGTCGCTTGTTGCCGGATCGTGCGAGATCGAAGCCCGCGTCACGCTCGACTGGCACGAACATCAAAAAATGCTCCGCTTTTCCTTCCCCGTCGATGTCGACGCGCCGGCGGCGACCTTTGAAACGCCCTACGGCTTTATCGTCCGCGGAACCGGAGGCCACGAAGAGCCGGGGCAGCGCTGGATCGACCTTACCGGACGGCGTGGCGACAGCCGTTACGGCCTGACGGTGATCAACGACGCCAAGTACGGATACAGCGTCCGGGGCAACGACCTGCGCATTTCCATAGCCCGTTCCACCGTCTTTGCCCATCACGAGCCTGTACAGCTCGACCCCGGCAAGGCCTACACCTGGATGGATCAGGGCATACAGACCTTCCGCCTGCTGCTGGCGCCGCATACGGACGGGTGGAGAGACATCCGTGCGCCCCGCATGGCCGAACAGTTCATGGCCCCGCCGCTGTTCGTCTACCAGGGGATCCACCGGGGCAACCTGCCCGCGTCCGGTTCGTTCCTTGCCGCGGATGCGCCGAACATCGTCGCCTCCGCAGTCAAGCAGTCCGAAGACGGCGACGACCTGATCGTCCGTCTGGTAGAAACGTTTGGCGAAGCCGTCGAAACGGCGGTCCGCTTTCCCTTCTCCGGCCTCGAATGGCAGGGCGCTTTTCGCCCGTGCGAGATCAAAACCCTCCGGCTGAATCTTTCGACCAAAGCCGTCCGGGAGGTCAATCTGCTGGAAGAACCGGTATAGAAGGGCGCATAGATAGATTTTGTTTATGGATGGATCAAAAAAACGGTTTGGCAGACCGTGAGAACCGGACTACATTTGCAGAAAAATAAGTGTAAACGGAATTTATTCATTTAAACATTATATAGTATGCAACCGATTATTAATTCTCAACTGCCTGCATTTAAATTGCAGGCTTATCAAAACGGAAACTTCAGGACTGTCGGCAGCGACGACGTGAAAGGAACCTGGGCGATTTTCTTTTTTTATCCGGCCGATTTCACCTTTGTGTGTCCTACCGAACTGGAAGACATGGCCGACAAGTACGCCCGGTTTCAGGAAATGGGCGTGGAAGTGTACTCCGTCAGTACCGATTCGCACTTCGTACACAAGGCATGGCATGACGCCTCCGCTACGATCCGCAAGATCGCCTATCCGATGCTGGCCGACCACACCGGCGCCCTGAGTCGCGCCTTCGGCGTACTGATCGAAGAAGAGGGACTGGCCTGTCGCGGCACCTTCGTCGTCAACCCCGAAGGGCAGATCAAGATCGCCGAAATCCACGACAACGGCATCGGGCGCAACGCCGACGAACTGTTGCGAAAAGTAGAAGCGGCGCAGTTTGTTGCCTCGCACCCCGACCAGGTTTGTCCCGCGAAATGGAAAAAAGGAGAAGCCACATTGAAACCAAGTATTGACCTTGTTGGAAAAATCTAAGACTGGTGATTATTGTATGGTGATGAGAAAGGTGGGGCTTCCGGCGAGGCTTCGCCTTTTTCTTTGATACCCCCGGCGCTGCTGCCCGGCATCAAGAAATGATACGTCTTTTTTTACTGTTCGCGCCCTGCCGCCCGGAACGCTGGAATTTTCGAGCAGATGATTGCCGGACAGGAAAACTTTGTAGCTTTGTGCCTTTAA
>JAITQL010000020.1 GCA_031288935.1 Tannerella sp. | reverse complement strand
CTTGTTTACTTGAATAATTAAATGTATAATTCGCATTCCTTTTTTCATGCTATTTATTTTCGGGGACAAAAGTATTGTTTTTTCGCATATATCGCAAAAAAATCTTCGTGCAGACGTTCTGATTTCACGCGGGGCGTATTTTACTTTCATGCGAGACGCTTTTTCGAACGCCGGATCGTGAACACCCGGACGTTTGTGCCTTCTCGCGAAAAAAAGCTACCTTTGCCCTTGAATTTCAATAAAAACATGCATACAAAGAAGCGCTGTTACGATTCCTGTTTCCGGGCTGCCGGAAGCGGAGGCGGCAGAGGATGGACATTTCTCCCTCTGCTGGTATTATTTTTCTCCTGCCACTCTTCGGACGGAAGATGGCAGGACGGTCTTTGGCGGGGAGAGTTGAGGATACAGGACCGGCAGGCGCCGTTTTTGTTCGAGACAAGTCGTTTCGGGACGGATTCCGCCACGGTGACGCTGATGAACGGCGAAGAACGGGTCGCGCTCACGGGAATCCGCCATGAAGCCGACACGGTGATCATCCCCATCGAGCCGTATGACGCGGTCATCCGGGCGTTCGTGTCAGGCAGCCGGATGGAAGGCCGTTTCATGAAGAATTATATCGAAAACGACACCGGCATCCCGTTTCATGCCGAACGTGGAGACTTGCCGCGCTTCAAAGAAGCCGCTCGTCCCGTCGCCATCCCGATAGACGGCAAATGGGACATCTGTTTCATCGGCGCAGGAGACACGGCGCACAACGTGGGGCTTTTCCGTTCGGAGAACCGGCTGGTTACCGGCTCGATTTTAACCCGTTCAGGAGACTTGCGTTACCTGGAAGGCGCGCCGACCGAAGCCGGCGTCCGGCTTTCAGCCTTCAGCGGCCAAAGTCCGTACCTGATCGAGTTGCAGTTCACGTCCGGCGATACGTTTGAAGGCTTCTTCTACACCGCCCGGAGCCGGACAGCGCTCAAAGGAGTCCGTAACGGGCAGGCGGAACTGGAAAATGCCTGCACGCTGACCCGCATGAAAGACGGTTTTACGCAATTGCACTTCCGGTTGCCGGATATGAACGGAGAGATGGTTTCGCTCAACGACGACCGTTACCGTGGAAAGGTCGTGATAGTCTCCATTCTTGGCAGCTGGTGTCCGAACTGTCTGGATGAAACGGGCTTTTTGTCGCCCTGGTACAAAGCCCGCAGAGACCAAGGCGTGGAAATCGTCGGATTGGCGTTTGAACGCAAAGACGACTTTGAATATGCCAAAACAGCCATCAACCGCCTTCGTGGAAAATACGGGATCGAGTACGAAATACTGTTTGCCGGACAGGCAGGCGCCGCATCCATAGCCAGGGTTTTGCCTGAGATAGATGCGTTTTCAAGCTATCCCACCACCTTCTTTATCGACAAAAAAGGCAACGTCCGGAAGATTCACACCGGTTACAGTGGTCCTGCTACCGGACTGTTCTACGAAGCCTTTAAAGAAGATTTCAATGCGCTGGTCGACCTCCTGCTAAGCGAATAGGAGGATTTCATTCTCATCCCGACGTTTGTTTGTCTGCCTCACATGGAGACAATCCGAAGCGTATTCAATAAATCCCGGTTAATGGGTTTGTCGTTTTTAATAGCTTTGGCGAAAGGGACGTGTACGATTTCTTCGTTCTGAATACCAATCATCACGTTCCGCTGGTCGTCCAGCAAGGCGTCGATGGCCGCCACGCCCATGCGGGTGGCCAGGATGCGATCTTGCGCGGAAGGTGATACGCCTCTCTGCAAGTGCCCTAAAATGGAAACGCGCACTTCAAACTGCGGATATTCCTTCTTGACACGTTCGGCTACGCCGATGGCGCCGCCGGTCACTTCGCTCTCGGCAACCAGTACGATACTGCTGTTTTTTGATTTGCGGAACCCGGTTTCAATCATTTCCGCCAACTGGTCTTTTTCCATCGAAATTTCGGGAATGATGGCCGCCTCCGCACCCGATGCGATGGCGCCGTTCAAGGCAAGAAAGCCGGCGTCGCGACCCATCACTTCAATGAAAAACAGCCGTTCGTGCGACGAGGCAGTGTCGCGTATCTTGTCTACACAGGCCATCACCGTATTCAAGGCCGTGTCGTACCCGATTGTTATATCCGTTCCAAAGAGATCGTTATCAATCGTTCCGGGTAAACCGACAATCGGATAGTTGTGTTCCTGTGCCAGCAGACGCGCTCCGGTCAGGCTGCCGTCTCCACCAATCACGACCAGGGCGTCAATGTGTTCCCTGCAAAGCGTTTCATACGCCTGCCTGCGGCCTTCCGGCGTCCTGAATTCCTCGCAACGGGCGGTTTTCAAAATCGTTCCGCCACGCTGGATGATATTGCTTACATTTTGCGTTTTAAACTCTTCAATTTCGTTTGTTATCAATCCCCTGTATCCGCGGTAAATGCCCTTTACCGCAATTCCGTTATAGATCGCCGACCGCGTAACGGAACGGATGGCAGCGTTCATGCCCGGCGCGTCTCCTCCGGAAGTTAGTACGCCTACACATTTAATAATTTGAGACATAATGATTCGATTTAGTTAAAAAAACACTGCAAAGGTAGTTGTTTTTCTCAGAAATTCCGTTTTTCGTCGATGATATATTCGGGGCGGTTTTTGATTTCGTCGAAAAGCACGCCGATGTATTGCCCCAGTACGCCAACCGTCAGCAACTGGACGCCGCCAAAAAAAGTAATGACTGTAATAAGTGACGTCCAGCCGGTTTCGGCATTGCTAAAACCGTAAATCTTGCCCAGCGTAAACCAGATCGCCAGAAAGATACCGACCAGCACGGCAAAAAATCCCAGTCCCATGACCATCTTCAACGGTTTTTTGGAGAAATAAAGCAAGGCGGTAGAGGCAAATCCCAGCATCTTGCGAAAGGGGTATTTCGTTTCGCCGGCAATGCGGGATTTCCGCTCATAATAAAAAGGTACTTGCTTGAAGCCAATCCAGCTGACCAGGCCGCGAATGTACTTTCCGTGTTCATGCAACTGCTTGAACTCGTCCATGATCTTCCGGTCAATCAACCGGAAATCGCCTGTGTCCAGCGGGAATTTCACTTCGCTCATCCGGTTCATCGTCCGGTAGAACAGTTTGGCGGACGTTTGCTTGAACCAGCTTTCGTTTTCACGCGAACGGCGTACGCAATACACGCTGTTGGCCTCTTCGCTTGCGCACAGTTGCAGGATGTCGGGAATCAATTCCGGCGGGTCTTGCAGATCGGCGTCCATAATGATCGCCCAGTCGGCATCGCAATGCTTGATGCCGGCGGATACGGCCGGCTGATGTCCGAAGTTCCGGGAGAAGTGAATCACCTTGACGCGCGCATCCGCTGCGGCAATCTCGTCCAGCATCTTCCGCGTCCGGTCCTGGCTGCCGTCGTTGATATAAATGATTTCCGTATCACAGGCAACGTGATCCAGTACGTTCCGGGTACGCCGGTAGGAGGTGGGCAGGGACGATTCCTCGTTATAACAGGGAATGATGATGGAGAGTTTTTCCATGGGGACGTCAGGCTTTAAATGTGTAAAACTTGTTGATGATAAAATTGGTGACCGTATAGATTGCCATCGCAAGCATCTGAATGTAGAACTGCGGGTCGATCCTGAACCACAGCAGCAGAGGCGTGAAGAAATCGTACAGCGGCGGATGCTCCGGACAATACCTGTTCAGCAACAGCAGCAACAACAGCTGCAAGACATAACACACGGCAAAGGCGCCGAAAAACCGGACGGCGCTTTTTTTCCAGCCTGCGTTGCTTTGAAACGTCCAGCGCCTGTTCAACAGATAACTGTTTATTAAACCGATGATGTATCCCGTCAAGTTGGATAATGTTTCCGAGCATCCGCCGTATTTGGTCATCACCCAAATGATCAGCAGCGAAAGCAGTGTGTTTCCAATGCCTACTGCTCCGTATTTAAGGCTTTGCTTGATGATCTTCATGCAGTTGCAAAATCTTGGTTATTTCGTCGCTGTTCAATTCCTTTACATTCGTCACCGTTATATTTTCCGACAGAAAATTACCGTATTGGTTACATTCAGTGATTATTTTCTCCAGCAGACGCTTGAGGTCTCTCTGTATGGGAAGCAGCAGCAGCAGCTCCACATACCTTTCCCTGACCGTCAGGCGTTCGATTTTACCGCCGTCCCTGGAGAGGAAGTATGGAAATTCGCGTTCGACCACCTGTCGCTGATAATCCAGAAACGGATCTCCGGAAGAGGCTATCAGCAGCACGAAGAACCGCAGCCGTCTGCCTTCTCCGCCCAGCCCGGTGGAAATGTATATCTGTTTTTCGTCCGACAGTTCGGACTCCAGCGTAATCCGGCTTTCCATCAGCGCCATGTACGCCCAGTCGCTTACCTCCGCATCGCTTTCCGTCGCATACTGCTTCAGGATTCCGTAGGCTCTGGCTTGCCGGGAGATCGCCAGAGAGGAGAGTATCTTTTTCTTCTGCTCTTTTGAAGTGTCGGGCGTCCTCAGTTCGGCCAGCATCTGTTCATAGTCCGCCGTCCTGTCCAGCAGAGGCTCGGACTTCCGCAGCCGGTTGGAAAATTTAAAGTAGTCCATCTGGACATCTACCGGCACCCGCTGTTCGAGGATATGAAAATCCCCGTCCGTTTCATTCAAAAATCTCTGGAACTGGTTAAAGGCGTCATTTTGTCGCATATCCGTTTTTATTTATGATCAAAATCCACACAAAAATACTACTTTTTTGCCAATAGCGAAAAAAAACGGTCTGTCAGGCCGAAAAACACCTCCGTTTTTTATCCTGCGACCACATACTTATCCGCTCTTTTTCCCGTTTTAGAACAAACAAACCGTAAACCCGAAAAAAGATGACAGTAAAAAAAGACCGGATTTTATGGGCAGACGACGAAATTGACCTGCTCAAGCCGCATATCCTTTTCCTCCAGGAGAAGGGATTTGAAGTGATGCCCGTAATCAGTGGACAGGACGCCATTGACGTTTGCCGGGAACAGGCGTTCGACATTATTTTCCTGGACGAAAACATGCCGGGACTGAGCGGCCTCGAGACCCTGGCCGCCATCAAGGAAATCAACCCCGGCGTGCCCGTCGTGATGGTCACCAAGAGCGAAGAGGAAAGCATCATGAACCAGGCCATCGGAAACAAGATCGCCGACTATCTCATCAAGCCCGTCAACCCCAACCAGCTGCTGCTTTCCATCAAGAAAAACCTGCACAAGAACGACATCATCTCCACCGCAACGATGGCGGGCTATCAACAGGAGTTCAGCCGCATCGACATGCAGATCGGCGATTCGCTCACCACCGACGACTGGATCGAACTGTACCGGAAACTGGTCTACTGGGAGCTGGAACTGGAGGACGGACAGGGGCAGAGGAGAGACCTGCTCTGTATGCAGAAGCAGGAAGCCAATAACGTCTTCGGCAAGTTCGTGAAGAAAAACTACCTGCGCTGGATTCAGTCGCCCGAACAGCGGCCGCTGATGAGTCCCGACCTGTTCAAGAAGAAGGTATTCCCGCTGCTGGACAACGGCGAAAAGGTCTTTTTCATCCTCATCGACAATTTCAGGCTCGACCAGTGGAGGGTGGTGCAAAACCTGCTGTCCGACTGTTTCACCTTCGACGAAAACCTCTACTTCAGCATCCTTCCCACCATCACGCAGTACGCCCGCAACTCGATCTTCTCCGGCCTGCTCCCCATACAGATCGAACAGATGTTTCCCGAACTCTGGGTGGACGAGGATAGCGAGGAGGGCAAAAACATCAACGAAGAGCCGCTGATACGTACCCAGATCGAACGCTTCCGCAAGAAATACACCTTTTCGTATCACAAGATTTACGATTCGCAGTACGGCGAGAAACTCCTGCACAACCTCTCGTCGCTGGCGCACAACCAGCTGAACGTCATCGTCATCAACTTCGTGGACATGCTCTCTCATGCACGCACCGAGAGCAAGATGATTCGCGAGCTGGCGCAGAGCGAAGCGGCCTACCGCAGCCTCACGCGCTCCTGGTTTCAACATTCCACCATGCTGGAACTCTTCAGAACGCTGGCCGAAAAGGGTTACAAGGTCATCGTCACCACCGATCACGGCACCATCAAGGTAGACAGTCCCGTCAAAATGATCGGCGACCGCAACACCAACACCAACCTGCGCTACAAGACGGGTAAAAACATGAGCTGCGACTCGCGCCACGTCTTCGAAATCCGCGAGCCGGCCAAAGCCGGACTGCCGTCACCCAACCTGAGCACCCGGTACATCTTCGCCACCAACGAGTCGTTTTTCGCCTACCCGAACAACTACAACTACTACGTTTCCTATTACAGAGACACGTTCCAGCACGGCGGCATCTCGCTCGAAGAGATGCTCGTTCCCTTCATCACCCTGCATCCCAAATAAAAGGACATGATACTCACCGTCACCGATCCGGGCGACATCCGCCGCGCAGCCCGGGAATTTATCCAGCTCATGGGCGACGACACCGTCTTTGCCTTCCACGGAAGAATGGGCGCCGGCAAGACCACCTTTATCAAGGCCGTCTGCGAGGAACTGGGCGTGGAGGACGTCATCAACAGCCCCACCTTCGCCATCGTCAACGAATACCGAAGCGCCACAACGGGCGAACTGATCTATCACTTCGACTTCTACCGCATACAGCGCCCCGCAGAAGCGCAGGACATCGGCGTGGAGGATTATTTCTACAGCGGAGCGCTGTGTTTCATCGAGTGGCCGGAAAAAATAGCGGCGCTCCTGCCGGACGACGCCGCAAGCGTCCGCATAACGGACGACGAAGACGGCACGCGGAGAATCGAACGCTAAAGACACCTTTCCCTCCAAATCCACGGAACAGAACCGGCCGGAGACGCTTCCCGTCCAAAAAACAACCGGAAAACTTCTTCGGGTAACAGGCCAAACGCATCTTAACGATAATCTCCCTGCCCGGGGAATATCCGTACGGTCAAACGGAAGATCCGCATGGCCAAACGGAAAACCCGTACGGTCAAACGGAAAACCCGTATGGCCAAACGGAAGATCCGTGTGGCCAAACGGAAAGCCCGCATGGTCAAACGGAATATCCGTACGGTCAAACGGAAAACCCGCATGGTCAAACGGAAAGCCCGTACGGTCAAACGGAATATCCGTATGGCCAAACGGAAAACCCGTATGGTCAAACGGATTTAACATTTGCCCGAAGGGAAGATACGTTTGCCCTGCTTCGGGTAATTGCGCGAGGGATGAAATCGGGAAAATTACAGTTTCAGCTTCAGGCCGATATTCACCACAAAGCCGTCTAAAGGAGCATAGATGTCCTTGAAAACCGGACTGGTCATGCTTCCCGAATAGATGCTGCCGAAGCGGGTTTGCCGCGTGTCGGTGAAATTTTCAAAGTTGGCGTAGAGGGAGAAGTGTTCCCAGATGCGCTCCACCATTGCGCCCAACACCCAGAAGGCTTCGCCCGCCGTGCCGTCGCCAAGCGGCTGCGTCCCGGTGTAATAGGCTTCCAGACCGGCCTTCCACTTCTCTTCCATTTCATACATGAGAACGGTATTGAGGCGGTGCTTCGGCGTCAGGGGATTTTGGTAGCCGGCGCCGTCCGTCTGCACGCGGGCGTCGGTAAAGGTGTAGCCCAGGAAGAGGTGGAAATCGGCGTACCCGATCTTCAGGTTCGTCTCGGCGCCCTTCGCGTCGAGATGCCCGTCCATGTTGCGGAACTGAAAGGTGCCGTCGGTCAGCGGAACCAGTTGCAGCGGACTGCGAAGACGGGTGTAGAAAAACAGCTGGTTGAGGCTGAACGAAACCTGTTCGCGGATGATCGTGCGATAATTCACGTCGGCATGAAGGCCGTAACTGCGTTCCAGGCGGTTGTCGTCGCTGCTCACCGGCAGCACGCGGCGGTACTGGATGCGTTCGCTTTCTTCGGTGAAGAGCGTCGGCGTTTTGTACCCCAGTCCGCCTCCCACGCGCGACGTCCATTGCCGGTTGAGCTGAAACAGGGCGGAAAGGCGCGGCAGAAGCGCAAAACCGTAATCGACCACACCGTCGCCGCGCAGTCCCGTTTCCAGACTGAACCGCTCCGTCACCCTGGCCAGATTCTGCACGAAGACGCCCGCCGTCAGCTGCCTGTAGTCGCGCACCGGGACAGCCCGGGCGGCCGGTTCCGCGAAACGGTCTGTCCACACGTTCGCGCCCGCCACCCACTCCATGCTCTCCGCGCCGTGCGAATAGCTGATTTCGCTGAAGGTCGCGTTCTGCGTCCCGTCGAAAACGTATCCGGGAACCGTCGTCAGGCGGTGGAAGTACTGGTAACTGTTGCGGAGGTTGAGTTTCGACCGTTCCGAAAAGACGTGCGTCAGCGTAAACTGCGTGCTGATGCGCCTTGTCTCGTTCCCTTCCACATAGCTGTTTTCCCCGTCGCCCTTGCCCCGCAGACCGGCCATGTCGCCCCCCAGCCGGTTCTCGAACGTGGCATTGACGCCGGCCGTGAGCGTTGTCCGTTCGCCCAAATCGACAAACAGACGGGGATTCACCGTGTAGCGTTCAAATTTGGGAATGTCGCTCCACTGATTGCCGGCCGCATCGTAGGCGGCGTTGCTGTTGCGGGCGGCAAAGAGCGTCAGCCCCGTGCGCCGGAACTTCTGCGAATAGAAGCTGCTGACGTCCCATCCGCCGGCCGAGGTGCCGTTCAAAAGGAAACTCAGTTCCGGCGTGGCGCCGGGCGTTTTGGAAATCAGGTTCACCAGTCCGGCGATGGCTCCGCCGCCGTAGAGCGTGGAAGACGAGCCTTTGACGATCTCCACCTGCTTGAGGTCGAGCGGCGGGATCTGCAACAGCCCCAGTCCGCTTGCCGCGCCGGAGTAGAGCGGCAGCCCGTCCTTGAGGATTTGCGTATACCGTCCGTCCAGCCCCTGTATGCGCACCGAAGCGTTGGCCGACAGCGGCGACGTTTGCAGCGTCTGTATGCCGGTGCTTTCGCTGAGCAGCATCCGTATGTCGCCCGGTTTCATGTTGGCTTTCTCCTCCAGCTCCTCCGCGCCGATGAACTCGATGCGCGTAGGGAGATGCTGGATCGTGCGGGTGCTGCGCGTGGTGCTTACGATCACCTCTTCCATCTCCTCTTCGGCCGGTTCCATTTCGACGACGGCCGTATCGCCCTCCGCAAGCGGAAAGACAAGTTCCCGTTCCAGCGCCTCATAGCCCATGTACGAAAACACGACCGTCTGCCGTCCGTCGGGAACACGCTCGATGACAAGCACGCCCTCACCGTCCGAGATCGAGCCGTTCGCTGTTCCCTTCACCACGCCCGCCGCTCCCGACAGCGGCTCTCCGCTGCCGGCGTCTCTCACCGCGGCTACAAACCGGCTCTGCGCCCCGGCTACACCGCACCAGACCGCAAACCATACCAACCAACCAAACTTTTTCATCATACGGAAATTTATTTTTGAATCCGAAGCAAAGGTACGGGAAATTCAAAGATTCAAAGATTCAAGGATTCAAAAATTCAAAGATTCGTTTCACGCGGATTGACGGGGATTTCAACGCGGATGCCGCAGAT
>JAITQL010000018.1 GCA_031288935.1 Tannerella sp. | reverse complement strand
CGGCGCCGGCGAACGGGTCATCGTCTCCGGCTACGAAAGCTACCGGGACAACCAGGTACTGGTGCTGGACTGAGAGTGAGCAATGAACAGTGAAGAATGAATAATGAAGAATGATGATTTGAATTTTGAATCTTGAATTTTAAATTTTTGAATCCCACCAAATGGTCTGGTTTGTGCCTGAAACCCTCGCTCCCCTCTCCTTGTGGAGAGGGGCCGGGGGAGAGGTGGAATTTTTGAATCCTTGAATTTTTGAATCTTTGAATTATTTTATTCTCCGGGGAGGGTATCATTTAATAAAAAGTATAACTTTGCATCCGGAACCCCGATGCCGGCACAAACCGTCCGGCTACGGGTCATAACGGAGTATTAATTTAAACTGATTTTGAGATGAAGGAAAATCAACATCTTCAGCCAATCCCGGAACAAACCGTACAGGCGATTAAGGCCGGGATTCGAGAGGTGAAGGAAGTGGTGATGCCGTATGCCGTTGCCCTCACGCCGCAGGAACGGCAGGAACTTCCCAAGATGGGCGAGAAATCGACTGCATTTGTAGGGAAAGCGTTCGAGCTGGCCAAGGAAAATCCGCAGCTGTGCCCCGCTTTCCTGAACATGGAGGACTTTCAGACGGACATGACCGATTCATTCGGTTTGATAGGAGCAAAGACCGATGCCGTTCAGCTGACGGAAATGCTGAGCGATCTCGAAATGCTGGCGGGAAGTGAAGCCTTCCAGCATTCCCTGGGTTTTTACAACTACGTCAAGCTGCTTGCCCACCAGGATGTACCGCAAGCCCGCGCCGTGTACGAGGAATTGAAGAAACGGTTCCCGCACGGAAAGAGGACAAAGTCCGACAGCGGAAAACTGTAAACGGAATTTTTAAGACCGTTCACTGTGCGAGACTTGGCAGTCGCCCCCGTTTTTCCGGCAACTGCCACACATGATCTGAAAACCCCGACAGGATCTAAAAACCTGCCGGGGTTTTCTTTATAAAGCCGCAAAAATCTGCCGAAAACAGTCGTCACCCTTCTTTTCCAACCCGTCATACTCCTTCCGAACTCCAAATTTCCAGTTCCGAACTCCGATTTTACAGTTCCGAACTCCAATTTTACAGTTCGGAACTCCGATTTGCTACTTCCGAACTCCAAATTTCCCCCAAATAACGGGGAATTTCAGGAAATGAATAAGACCGTCGGCCTTCCGACGGAGAAATTTAACAGAAAGAATGCCGTTCGCGCCGTTTTCCGGTACAGTGATCCCGTCCGGAAGGCCGTTTCCGCCAAAAGCGGGAAAAATCTTGAATTTTGAATTTTGAATTTTGAATCCGGGCTTTTTCCGGCGGAACTTTTTTACATGAATCGGATACGTTTGCCCTGGAAATATCCGTATATTTGCCGCGGATTAAAAATCAATTACGGTCATGTATTTTGTTTTATTGATTGTTTCGCTGCTCACGGCCATTCTGCTGGTCGTGGCAGCCCTGGGCATCGCGCGACTGATTTCGCCCCGCTCCTTCAATCCGCAGAAGGGCGAGGCGTATGAATGCGGCGTCCCGACGCGCGGCAGTTCGTGGATGCAGTTTAAAGTGGGCTATTATCTGTTTGCCATCCTGTTTCTGATGTTCGACGTGGAGACGGTTTTCCTGTTTCCCTGGGCGTCGGTGGTTCAGGATCTGGGTGTGGGCGGACTGGTCAGCGTCCTGTTTTTCTTCTTCATACTGGCGCTCGGACTGGCTTACCCCTGGAAGAAAGGAGCGCTGGAATGGAAATGAAAAAGCCCGTCATCAAGTCGATACGTTACGAGGAATTTAATGACAACGAATACCTGGAGTCGATGGCGCGCACCCTGAACGAACAGGGCACGGGCGTGCTGATGGGATGCCTGGACGATGTTGTCAACTGGGGACGGAGCAATTCGCTCTGGCCGCTGACGTTTGCCACCAGCTGCTGCGGCATCGAATACATGGCGGTCGGCGCCGCGCGCTACGACTTTGCCCGCTTTGGCTTTGAAGTCACCCGCGCCAGTCCGCGCCAGGCCGATTTCATCATGGTGGCCGGAACGGTTACCGACCGGATGGCGCCCGTGCTCAGGCGTCTCTACGACCAGATGGCCGATCCGAAGTACGTGATTGCCATCGGCGCCTGTGCCGTGTCGGGCGGGCCGTTCAGGAAGTCGTATCACGTGCTGAACGGCGTCGACCGGATTTTGCCGGTGGACGTCTACGTGCCCGGCTGCCCGCCGCGCCCCGAAGCCATGCTGTACGGCATCCTCCAGCTGCAGCGCAAGGTGAAGCTGGAAAAATTCTTCGGCGGGGTGAACAGGCATCTTTCGGAAAAGGAATACAAACCCTACCCGGTGGCGGAGGACGTCTGCGCGGCGTGCGACGCCGGCGGCGGGACGTCTTCACCTCACAGCGAACTGCCATGAAGGAGATTGCTGCATATCTGCAAAGCCGGTTTCCGGACGTGACGGCAGAGGTCGAACAGGAGGGCGTGCCGGTGGTGACGGCGCCGCCGGCCACGTATCGCGCGCTGGCCGAGGCGCTGGTTGGCGACGAGGCGCTGCGCTTCGACTTCCTCCGCTGCCAGACGGGCATGGACTGGGGCGAAGCGGGGCTGGGCGTGATCTGCCGCCTGGAATCCACGGTACACGGCCACCAGCTGGCGGTGCGGACGATGACGGGCGACCGCGAGCGTCCCGAACTGCCTTCGGTGTGCGACCTCTGGAAGACGGCCGGGCTGAACGAGCGCGAGGTGTACGATTATTTCGGCATCCGCTTCGAGGGTCATCCCGACATGCGCCGCCTCTTCCTGCGCGACGACTGGGTCGGGTATCCCCTGCGCAAGGATTACGACGGCAGCCGCGCGACGAATCCCGTCCGCATGGCGAACGAGGTGGCCACGGACATGACTTCCACGTTTGAAATGAATAAAAAGGGACGGCTGGTCAGGAGGAAACACGCCCTGTTTGAAGATGCGGAATACGTCATCAACATCGGCCCCCAGCATCCGGCCACGCACGGCGTGCTGCGCTTCCGCGTCTCGCTCGAGGGCGAGATCATCCGCAAGGTGCACGTCTATTGCGGATACATTCACCGGGGAATCGAAAAGATGTGCGAAAGCCTGACCTTTCCGCAGATCGCGGCGCTTACCGACCGGCTGGACTACCTCTCGGCCATGCAGAACCGTCACGCCTTCTGCCTGTGCGTGGAGAAGGCGCTGGGCGTGGAGGTCTCCGAGCGTGTCAAGTACATCCGCACGATCATGGACGAGTTGCAGCGGATCAATTCGCACCTGCTGTTCTTTTCCACGCTGTGCATGGACCTGGGGGCGCTGACGGCGTTCTTCTACGGTTTCCGCGACCGCGAGAAGATTCTCGACATCTTCGAGGAGACTGCCGGCGGACGGCTGATTCCGAACTACAACGTCATCGGCGGCGTACAGGCGGACATTCATCCCGGATTCGTGACCCGGGTGAAGGCCTTCATCGCCTACCTGCGTTCCGCGTTGCGGGAATATCACGACGTGTTTACGGGCAACGTCATCGCGCAGCAGCGGATGGCGGATGTCGGCGTGCTGAGCCGCGCCGACGCCATCTCGTTTGGCGCGACGGGCGGCACGGGGCGCGCTTCGGGCTGGGCGTGCGACGTGCGCAAGCGGCATCCCTACGCCATGTACGGACGGGTGGATTTCAGGGAGATCGTTTATCACCGGGGCGACTGTTTTTCGCGCTACCGGGTGCGGATGGACGAAATCACGGAAAGCATGTACATCATCGAGCAGTTGATAGACGCTATCCCGGAAGGCGACTGCCAGGTGAAGATGAAACCCGCGATCCGCATCCCCGAAGGCGGGTATTATGCAGCCGTGGAGGCCAGTCGCGGCGAGTTTGGCGTATACATCGAAAGTCGCGGCGACAAGTATCCCTACCGGGTGAAGTTCCGCAGTACGGGACTGCCGCTGGTGGCCTGCATCGACACGATTACGCGCGGGTCGAAGATTGCCGACCTGATCGCCATCGGCGGTACGCTGGACTACATCGTGCCGGACATCGACCGGTGAGGGGAAAATGGAGAATGGAGAATGGAGAATGGAGAATTAAATGGGCGATTATGTTTGATTTCGGTATAGTTACGGATTGGATACATGAATGGTTGACGTCGCTGCTGCCGGTGGGTGTGGCGGTATTCGTGGAATGTGTGGCGGTGGGCGTCGGCATACTGGTCATGTATGCGGTGATCGCCGTGTTGATGATCTACATGGAGCGCAAGGTGTGTGCGGCATTCCAGTGTCGCGTGGGGCCGAACCGCGTGGGGCCGTTTGGCATCTTCCAGCTGTTTGCCGACATTATCAAGATGCTGATCAAGGAAATCATCGTCATTCGACACTCCGACCGCTTCCTTTATAACCTGGCGCCCTACATCGTGATCCTGGCCTCGGTGCTCGCCTTCAGTTGCCTGCCGCTGAGCCGGGGGCTGGAGGTGCTGGACTTCAACGTGGGCGTGCTTTTCCTGCTGGCCGCCTCGTCCATCGGAGTGGTAGGCATTCTGCTGGCAGGATGGGGCAGCAACAACAAGTATTCGCTGATCGGGGCGATGCGGAGCGGGGCGCAGATGGTGAGCTACGAACTGTCGGTCGGGATTTCCATCCTGACGATCGTCGTGCTGACGGATACGATGCAGTTGAGCCAGATTGTGGAACGGCAGGCCGACGGGTGGTTTATTTTCAAGGGACACCTCCCGGCGCTGATCGCTTTTGTGATCTACCTGATTGCCGGCAACGCGGAGGTGAACCGCGGGCCGTTTGACCTGCCCGAAGCCGAATCGGAACTGACGGCGGGGTATCATACGGAATATTCGGGGATGCACTTCGGATTGTTTTACGTGGCGGAGTTCGTGAATCTCTTCATCATTGCGGCGCTCTCGGCCACGCTCTTTCTGGGCGGGTGGATGCCGCTGCACGTGGCCGGCTGGACGGGCTTCAATCAGGCGATGGACTGTATCCCCGGCTTCGTCTGGTTCTTCGGCAAGGCCTTCTTCGTGGTATGGCTGCTGATGTGGATTAAATGGACGTTTCCGAGGCTGCGTATCGACCAGATACTGACGCTGGAATGGAAGATACTGGTTCCGCTGGGACTGGTCAACCTGTTATTGATGACGGTCTGCGTCGTGTTCGGGTGGCACTTCTGAGGTGCAACGCCCGACGGATACGGCACAGCGCTTAAAATGAAAGGAAAGGAATGGGAAAAAGAAAACAGGGCTATGTAGCCGGCATTGTGAAAGGCATCTGTTCGCTGCTGAAAGGGATGAAGGTGACGCTCGTCGAGTTTTTCACGCGGAAGGTGACGGAACGCTATCCCGAAAACCGGTCGACGCTGGTGATGTTCGACCGTTACCGGGGCACGCTGGCGATGCCGCACGGCGAGGCGGGCGAACACCGCTGCATTGCCTGCGGCCTCTGTGCGGCCACGTGTCCGAACGGCACGCTGCGCGTCGAATCGGCAACGGTCGTCGACGAGGCCACGGGCAGGAAGAAAAAGACGCTGCTGAGGTACGAATACGACCTGGGATCGTGCATGTTTTGCCAGCTCTGCGTCAACGTGTGCCCCACGCAGGCCATCCGCTTCGACACCGCGTTTGAACACGCGGTCTTCACGCGGGAAAAATTACTGAAAACGCTCCATGCGTCCACTGCGGCGCCGGACACTCCAATCAATAAATGAATGAATATGACACTTGACGGAATTGTATTTACGATACTGGCGGTTTTCATGATCGTCAGCGCGGTGCTGGCCGTGACCACCAGGCGGATCCTGCGAGCCGCCACCTACCTGCTCTTCGTGCTCTTCGGCACGGCGGGCATCTATTTCCAGCTCAACTACTCCTTTCTGGGCGCCGTACAGCTGCTCATCTACGCCGGAGGCATCACCGTGCTCTACGTCTTCTCCATCCTGCTGACCGCCGGCCAGCAGGGCGAAGACCGCGCCGGGAAACTGAAAAGGTCGAAGTTCCTGGCCGGCATCCTGACCACGGCGGCCGGACTGGCCATTTGCCTCCTGATCACGCTGAAGAACCGTTTCATGCCCTCGCTGTTCGACCACGGCGAACTGGACGTGCGCACCATCGGACATGCCCTCATGGGTGTCGAAAAGCACCAGTACATCCTGCCCTTCGAGGTCATCAGCCTCCTGCTGCTGGCCTGCATCGTAGGCGTAATACTCATTGCAAGAAAAAGATAAAAACAAAATGATACACCTGGAATATTACCTGATCGTATCGACGATCCTGATGTTTATCGGCATCTTCGGTTTCTTTACGCGGCGCAACCTGCTGGCCGTCCTGATTTCGGTGGAACTGATTCTCAATTCGGTGGACATCAACTTCGCCGTATTCAACCGCTTCCTCTTCCCCGAACAGCTCGAGGGCTTCTTCTTCACCCTGTTTGCCATCGGCATCTCGGCCGCCGAGACAGCCGTTGCCATCGCCATCATCATCAACGTCTACCGCAACCTGCGAAACATCCGCGTGAACAAGATGAACGAGATGAAGCATTAGCATTGAGCGTGACGGACAGCGGGCAGTGGGCAATGAACAGTGAACAATGAACAGGGGTGTTATACTTCCCTCTGGCTACGAAGTGCACGATCGCTGATAATTGTTTAAAACTGTCGCCGTTTTGTTCTCATACGGTATCGGATGAACAGTCATATAAAAGATTGGTACAGCGGGGATATTGTCAAGGGAGATGTATTAGTATTAAAAATGGCTGTTCGTAAATAATAAACAAAATTTTCTATCTACATTTGCCCAAATTCAATACAAATTATACAGAATACAGATGAAAACAAAACAATTATTGATTATCCCGGCTTTATTGTTGCTGGTATTTTCCGGTTGCAACGTCAACAACAGAGGAAAAGTGAAACATCCGGCTTTTATCGCCTGGAGCAGTATGACCTTGGAGGTGGATCAGGTGGAACTGACTGACACGACAACCGTCTTGTACATAAAAGCGTACTATCCTCCAAAAAACTGGATAAAAATTGACCCCGACAGTTATTTGGCCGATGAGAATGGCAATCAATACCCCATCCGTTCGTCCGAAGGCATTGTTTTAGGGGAAGAATTTTATATGCCCGAATCCGGAGAAACCGCATTTGTCCTGACTTTTCCCGCTATACCGGCTACCGTATCTTCCATTGACTTTTCCGAAGGGAATTTTGACGGCGCTTTCAACATATGGGGAATCCGATTGACTGATAAAAAATGGCCTGCACTCGAATTGCCGAAAGGGTTCACAAAACCGCTTGCAGGGGAACATGCCGTTTTGCCGCAACCGGAATTTAAAAACGGAACGGCGCGCATTGACGGCCGGATTTTAAATTATCAAAAAGGAATGCCGAAAGAACTTTCCGTCCAACTGTCCAGTCCTTTTAATTCCGATGCTGCTACGCTTCAGATTGATGAAAAGGGACTGTTTTCCGGCGAAATAGAGGCTTTTTCCACACATCCGGCAACCGTCTATCTATTCGGTCAGGGAATTCAATGTTTCGTTGCTCCCGGCGAAACAACTTCTTTAATCATTAATCCGGTTGAAGTCAGCCGGAGACAGTCCCGTTTACGGGTCGATGAAGAATCCGGGGGCGAACCCGTATATCATGGAGGATATTTAGCCGCCCTTTCCCGAGAACTGTCCGGAGTACAAGCCGTTTATTCCCTGAACAGCTTTGAAAGCTACGAATCGTTTCTTTCATTTCTCAAAAGTATTGAAAATAAGAATCCGGAAGAATTGAAGCACCTCTTCCTGGAAAATTACAGGGAGAAACAAACCGTATTAGACACGTTGAATGTCAGTCCGGCAGGCAAACAATACCTGGCTTGCGCAACCGACTTGTATTATGCGCAACAAATTTCCAGTATTACATCCTATATCGACCGGGCATATATTCATAAAAATAACCTGATGGAAAACAGGG
>JAITQL010000015.1 GCA_031288935.1 Tannerella sp. | reverse complement strand
AGGAATGGGAGTTCGGTAGAAACGACCGGCGCACGTTGAGGTTGCCTCCCGTACGGGATGCGAGAGGGTTGGTGTAAGGGTTTTCTACCGGACTGCCATCCCTGCCGGGATGTGTAGCCTCTCCACGTTCGGCAAGGGGGCAAGCCCCCTTGTTGGTGCCGGTGCGGTCGGCGGCATGTCGCGCCGTTGTAGAGACGTGTCGCGCCGTGTCTGTACTGCTGGATACGGTGCGGTCGCAGTGTTGCCGCCGTGTCGCCGCACCCGTGCAGCCCCCAGTCGCTGCGCTTCATTGGGGGTTAAGCACATTGAACACTCCGTGTTCCGGCGTGTGCGGCCGGTCGCCGTGTTGCCATTCCGTGAGGAATGGGAGTTCGGTAGAAACGGCCGGCGCACGTTGAGGTTGCATCCCGTACGGGATGCGAGAGGACTGGTGTAAGGGTTTTCTACCGGACTGCCATCCCTGCCGGGATGAACGGCTTTGCCGGAAACACAGCTGCCACTGCGAAAAGCAGCGCCGTCACTTTACGGCCTTTTGAAGATGCTGAAATTCACGGAACCGTAAACCTTTTTCCGGTCAAAAGGCGGAAAAGCGGAAAAATCATGCTCGCGGGAATGTTCCAGTACAAAAAACCCTCCCTCGCGAAGCAATCCGCCTTCGCATATCAACCGGGGCAGTTCCGGCAATTCTTTCAGCGCGTAGGGCGGATCGGCAAAAATAAAATCAAACGCCTGCTTCGGCGCGGAACGGATGTATCGGAACGCATCTCCGCGGATCAGCTCCAGTGCGTCCGTCTTCAATTCGCCGGCTACTTTGCGGATAAACGACACATGGACGTGATTCAGTTCTACCGCCGTCACCCTCCGGCAACCGCGCGAAAGCATTTCGAAGGAGATGCTTCCCGTGCCGGCAAACAAGTCCAGTGCGGTCAAACCGTCCCAGTCCATCAGGTTGTCGAGGACGTTAAACAGGTTTTCCTTCGCAAAATCCGTTGTCGGGCGGGCGTCGAACGAATGCGGTATCCGAAACCTGCGACGACCGTAGATGCCTCTTATGATTCTCATTCAAACAGGGAAATTATATCCGGCGGAATGGCCGTTTCCGTTCCGACTGTCCCGGTCGGTATGCGGGGAGGTTCAGCCGGCGCAACGTGATTCACATATTTCTGCAACATCTCTTTCAGTTCCCGGTACAACGGAGGCGCTGCCGAAAGCAACAGTTGTCCTTCAGCCTGATCTATCCCGATATGCTTCCATATATACAATATGTAGTAGAGGATGTCCGTGACGCCGTCAATGTCGAAGGAATTAAGAAACAGCAGCGTCCCCTTGTCGTAACAGGCCGCATCCATGCTGTTTTCATGCACCGATACATATAACTGCTTCCGAATGCAGGGCAGGTTTTGTTTCCGCCAGCGAAGCAGCGTCGGTGCAACGGCATGAATGAATTGCGGCCGGATCAGGGAACGGGAACAAAACGCATACACTTCTTCCGGAAGCGCATACACTATTTCGGCGCCCAAGGCAGTCAACGGCTCGTGAAGGATTTTGTGTTCGGAAAGAGAAAAGACAAACGACATCAACTCTTCCTTGCGCTCTTCCACAAAAACCGGTTCAGGCACCAGTGTATACGTGCGGTTTGCACACACGACATGCACATGCCTGTATGGATAACTGAAGAAAGCATGTTCAAAGAAAACATCCTTCAGCGCTTGCGGATACGGTTTGACCCGGTCGAACGCGGTCTCGGTAAAGAAAAAGCTTTCTTTTTCCGACGGAACATGGCCTGCAAAAGAAAGTCCACCCGGCCACAACCGGATGGACACTGCATAATTTTCCGCACGGTCAGCCGTCAACGTGTCAGGAACGCGGAGCATCATATGCTGCTGTCTGTTTACTCCCAGTTTCCTGCGTTATTGTTGATTTCCTTCACCGAACCGACACGCAAGCCATCGTATTTTCCCAGCTTGGTTGCCTTGTCCTTCAAGTTAATCAGCAACTGACGGTTTAAACCGCCCAGATACGTATCGTATTTCACGCCGCTTTCAAATACTTTTACCGTATATCCCGACGGCGAAACAAGCGTAGCCGTATCCATCGAGAAGCGGGCGTTCACGCCGGCAACCGGCACAATCGACATCGAATCCACGTTATAGGCCGGACTGAACAGCGTGTCTTTGGCCAAAACCCAGAACGTGTCGCGCTTGATCAAGCCCGACTTGATGGCATCCTTTTCCTTCATTCCCTTTTCCAGCTGTTCGTCCGTCAATTCGCCTTCCTTAATGACAAACGGCAATTTCTTTTCCTTTAAGAATTTACTCAACTCGTCAAAATTGGCGGCATGTACGCCATAAACGTTCTTGTATTCAATCTGCGCTTTCCGTATATCAACCAGATGCGCTTTAATAGCATTTTCGCGAGACCCTTTCTCCGAATCAAACTCAATCGAACCCATGATGCTGCGATAGCACATGTATACCAGCAGAAAAATTGCTGCAACTAATAATACTCTCAGTGTAATCTTCATCTCATATTTCGTTTTTAATTTATTTCTTCAAATATTGTGCTGCAAATATAGAAAAGAATATTTAAAGCAGTAACTTTATCGCCCAAAATAATTGCTTTAAGATGACAAATAATTTTATTTTCGGCAAAATCGCCTGTTTTTTCCCCTTTGAACCGACCGAAGAGCAGGTTTCAGCGACCCGGCAACTGGCTGATTTTCTTCTTTCGCGAGAAGATCGAAGCGTTTTGTTGTTGAAAGGATATGCCGGCACGGGGAAAACGTCATTAATCGGCGCTGCCGTCAAAGCATTGAACGAACTTCAGCAGAAAACCGTCCTGATGGCTCCAACCGGACGGGCGGCCAAAGTCTTTTCTCAATATGCGGGGCAAAACGCCTTTACGGTACATAAAAAGATTTACCGCAAGAAGGCTTTTTCCAATGAGTTCGATGGATTTTCCCCGGCAGACAATCTGCATAAGGACACTTTGTTTTTCGTCGACGAGGCCTCCATGATTTCCAATGAAACGGCCGGGAACAAGGCTTTTGGCAGTAACGGCTTGCTGGACGACCTCGTCCGGTACGTGTACGGCGGCGAACGTTGCCGGTTGATTTTGATGGGCGATACGGCGCAGTTACCGCCTGTGTCGCAAACCGAAAGTCCTGCTCTCGATGCCGGTTACCTGTGCGGATACCGGTTGCAGGTGCATGAGATCCAACTGACTCAGGTTGCCCGTCAGGGCGAGGATTCCGGCATCCTGTTTAATGCAACCCGGATACGGAGAAACCTGCAAATGCGGCAACTCGGCGATTATCCCCAGCTGTGCCTTTCGCGTTTTGCCGACGTGAAAAAAGTCAATGGCGACGAACTGATTGATGGCATTTCGTCGGCTTATGACCGGGACGGTCTTGATGAAACCATGATTATTTGTCGCTCGAACAAACGTGCCAACATATATAATAATGGCATACGGAGCCGGATTTTGTACATGGAAGAAGAAATTTCGGCGGGCGACCGGTTGATGGTTGTCAAGAACAATTATTTTTGGACAGTCCACCTGAAAGAGACGGAATTTATTGCCAACGGCGAGATTGTGGAAGTCTTGCGCCTGTGTCATACGTATGAGGCATATGATTTTCGTTTTTGCGACGTCCTGGTTCGGTTCCTGAACGACGAGCTGGAAACCGAAATACGGATTTTGATGGACACGCTGCAAAGCGAGACGCCTTCGCTGCCCAAAGAATTAAGCGACAAACTGTTTTTCGGCGTCCTGGAAGGCTATGCCGATGAAAAGACCAAGTCCGCCAAACTGAAATGCCTCAAAGCCGACCCCTACTACAATGCCGTGCAAGTGAAGTATGCGTATGCCATCACCTGCCACAAGGCACAGGGCGGACAGTGGCAGAACGTGTTCCTCGACATCGGATACGTCACGCAGGCCATGCTGGGCGAAGATTTCTACCGGTGGCTCTATACGGCGTTTACCAGAGCTACTCAACAACTTTATCTGGTGAACCTTCCCGGGGAGTTTGAAGAAAAATAAAGTACACGCTGTTTCATTTTCACAGAAATGGCTATATTTGTTGCTGTCTATCAAGAAGAATTATGGAAAGTAAGGAACAATTGGAACAGCTAACCGGTCATATCAAAAGACTTATGTATTTGATAGAGGGAATCCACGAAAGAGAGATTTATCCGGTTTCATTTTTCAGCGAGGCTTTTGATATTACCAACCGGATGCAGGGATTGCTGCATCAGATGGAAGTTTCGGAACTGGCACTGTTTGAACGGCAAATGAGGGTGCATCAGGCGCAAATCCGGTCGGTGGGATACCTTACGGAGTATACGCCGACGCAGCTCACGCCGCCGCCTGCCCCGCCGTCCGTCCCGGAGCCGCAGGAGATTCGGCCTCCTCGGCAGCCCGCTCCGGTCGTGGTGGAAAAGTCGCCCGTGACATTTCCGCCGCCTGTCCCCGAGCGTGTCGCGACGCCGCCTCCGCCGCCCTCGCCTCCTCCGCCTCCCAAACGGATTGTGGACAAGCAGGAAGGCCGGCTCAATGAAACAATCGAAAAGAAAAGACTGTCAGACCTGAGAAAGGCATTCACATTGAACGACCGGTTCCGGTTCTGCCGCGACCTGTTTGCGAAGGATGAAAACCGGATGAATCAGGCCATCGCCGAATTGAACGCGAAAGATTCCTATGAAACGTCCATTGCCTATCTGCAGGAACAGTTTGACTGGAACTTTGAAGATGAAACGGTCATCGAGTTTACGGCCGTACTTGAAAAGCGGTTTTCCTGATTCAGCGTCGCATCATGGCTAAACTGATCCTGATCCCCACTCCCGTCGGAAACCTGGAAGACATGACGTTCCGGGCGGTTCGCCTGTTGAAGGAAGTCGACCTGATTTTAGCCGAAGATACGCGCACGAGCGGGATTCTGTTGAAACACTACGACATCAGGAACCGCCTGCAGTCGCATCACAAGTTCAACGAACATCGGCAGATAGAGCACATTGTGCAGCGCATCCGCGCCGGCGAGTGCGTGGCGTTGATTTCCGATGCCGGCACGCCGTCCATTTCGGATCCGGGTTTTCTGCTGGTACGCGAGTGTGTGCGGCAGGGTGTCGAGGTGGAATGTCTGCCGGGAGCGACGGCCTTTGTGCCTGCCCTGGTCGTATCCGGTTTGCCGGACGAAAGGTTTTGTTTCGAAGGCTTCCTGCCGCTGAAAAAAGGACGGCAGACGCGCCTCCGGGCACTGGCTGCGGAAGAGCGGAGCATGGTCTTTTACGAATCGCCCCTCCGCCTGCTGAAAACGCTGACGCAGTTTTCCGAAACCTTCGGCGAAGACCGCCAGGCATCCGTATCGCGCGAATTGTCCAAGCGGTATGAAGAAACTGTACGGGGCACGCTCAAAGACCTGCTGCTTCATTTCTCGGCGCACGAGCCGAGGGGGGAGCTGGTCGTTGTCGTCTCCGGTTTGAAAAAGTAATAAACAGAGTTGTATGATTAAATAAGTATGTATATGAAAAAGATTTTATTGTTTTGTTTCTGCATGGCCTTGCTGACTTCCTGCATCGAACAGTCGGCCAAATACAAGAAACTGAAAAGTGAAAACGAAGCGCTGATTGCCGAAAAGGCGGCCACGTCGGCCTTGCTGGAAGACATGTTGACGACGTTGAGCGACATCCGGTCGGACATTCAATCCATCCGCGACGCTGAAAGCCACCTCTCCGTCGAGCCGGGGGGCGAAGACCTCAGCCCGTACAAGAAGGAACAGCTGAAGAACAATGTCCGTCGGATAGCCGAGACATTGAAATCCAACCGCGAGCAGCTGGCCGCTCTGCGCGAGCAGCTGCAAAAAAGTCATATCCGGTCGGAAGCTCTGCAACGCACCATCGACCGCATCGGTGTCGAGCTAAACCAGAAAGCCGTCATGATTGCGTCGTTGCAGGAAGAGCTGGCAAAAAAAAACCTGCGGCTCGAGGAACTCGACGATGTCGTGTCGTCGCTGAACGAGGACATCGAAACCTTGTCCCAGACGACGGCCTCGCAGTCGAAGAAGCTGGAGGAACAGAATGCCCGGCTCAACACGGCCTATTACTGCCTCGGAACGGAAAGGGAGCTGAAAAGGCAAAACATCCTGACCGGCGGAGGATTGTTCTCCAAGTCGAAAGTGCTGGAAGGCTTTTTCAACGAAGACTATTTCGTGTCCATCGACATTCGCGAGGTGACTGAAATCCCCCTGTATGCTGCCAAAGCCAGCATCCGTTCCTCCCACCCGGGCGAAACGTACCGGTATACCAAAGATCCGCAAGGCAACCTGACCCTGCACATCACGGACGTCAATCAATTCTGGCAGCTAAGCCGCTATCTGGTGATCGAAATCAAATAAAAAACGTCTGCGAATGGCACGGATGGAATCCCGATTTTCATTCGCCTTCATGCGTGCCATTCGTGGACGGGTTCAACGGAACCTGTCGATCAGCCATGTTTGCACCTTCTCAAAGTTCGCGTCCTTGAGGAGGACTTTTTTGTCCCTGTCCAGCAGATAAAGCGTGGGAATCGCACGCAGATCGTATATCTCTTCCTCCTTTACCTTTGCCTGCGGGTCGTATCCGTTGATCCAGCCGGCGGGGATTTCGGACAGATGCGCCTTCCAGATTTCAATGTCTTCGTCGGGATAAAACAGCAGAATGGCCAGCGTCCCGGTGGTGTGAAGGCGGTTGACGAGGGACGAGTGCCTGAGCGAGGCGACCGCTTCGCTGCACGTGTGGCAGTCGGGGTTGTAGAACATCAGCAGCGTATAGTCCGCCCGGAGCGCGTGCAGGCTGCCCCGCTTTCCGTCCGCCAGGAGATACGCAAAGTCGGTTGCCACGGTTCCCTGCCGGTTTTTCAGCAACCCTTCCAGCGTATGCTTCATGCGTATCTTTTCCGCTTCGCCCGACCGTTTGTCCGCAATGACATGCGTCGCCACGGGGATGTAAAATTCATCGTCGCGGTAAGGCGAATTGGGATCGTAGAGGTATTTGTCGAACATTTCGAGGAAAAAACCGTACATCTGTCCGCTTTTCTCCTGTTCGGCGCGAACCAGTACCTGCCCGACGGAACGTTTGGTCTCTTCGACCGAAGCGTAGGGCATGACGCTCAGGTAATCGGCCAAAGCCTGTTCGGCCACTTCGGGCTGATGGATGTAAGCCGTATCCGCAAAGTTAAACTTGTCCCAGTAATGGGTAACAAGGTAATTCGCCCGTTCGCCGGGCGCCGTGATGGCAGCCGGAATCGCCGGCATGGTAAAAGCCTGCGCCGGTGCCTGTGGCGCCGTTTCCACCTGCCTGTTCCGGGAATGACAGGCCGGCAGCGCCGCGATCATACCGTATCCGATAACCATAAACCTGATCTTCATTTTTACTTGACTCCACTTGTGCATATTAAAATAGATTTAGTTCGTATAAAACAATTTGCTTCGGGCACATAAGTACTGCTTTTATGAATAGCACAGGCCAAAAGTATTGTTATTTAATCCTAAACAGGTATGAAATATCCGTTTCCTGTACGAAATCCGACGCCCGAATCCCGTATCTTTGTCGCCCGTAAACCCTGTTCCTTTTTTTAGTGGAGCAATGCAAACAAGTTTATTTACAAGGATAAAAACAGAATAAAGAACAATGATGAAACAAATACAAACGTACGGTCTCCGCCTGTTGGGGACGATCCTGCTCCTGCCGGCGATCGCGTCGGGCTGTGCCTCTCTCGAAAAGCCGGAGCCGGCTGTAATCGAACTGTCGGTCGACAAGACCGTCATCAAGGCCAACGGCGCCGACAAGGCCGTTTTTACGGTCACCGCCGACGGTGTGGACGTCACCCCGACGGCCGTCATCACCCGCAAAGACCTTTCAACCGAGGTGGCCGATGCCGCCTTTTCGACCCGCGAGCCGGACGCATACACCTTTTATGCCGCCTATGACGGACAGTTGTCCGGCGAAATCACCGTCGAGGCAACGGAAGTGATCCTTTCCCTCACGGCCGACCGCACCGAAATCAGAGCCAACAACAAAGACCGCGTCTCCTTTACCGTCATGGCCGACGACGAGGACGTCACCTCCATGGCAACGGTCATCCTGGCCGGCGAACCGGAAACCGCTCTCGATGCGCCCTCCTTTTCCACGAAGACGGCGACGCCCTGCACGTTCTACGCCACCTATGACGGACATGCTTCCAACGAAGTGACGGTAGACGTGACGGAAGTCATTCTCGCGATCACGGCCGACCGCGCCGAAATGAAGGCGAACAACAGGGACGCCGTCTCCTTCACCGTCATGGCGGACGACGAAAACGTCACCGCCCTGGCAACCGTTATCCTCGCAGGCGAGCCGGAAACCGTTCTCGACGCGCCCGCCTTCTCGACAAAAACAGCCGGTACGCACACCTTTTACGCCCGGTACGACGGACTGACCTCCGCCGAAACCGCCGTCGAAGTCCTGCCCGTCATCCTCTCCTTCACGCCCGACAGGCTTTCCTTCAAGGCCGACAGAATGGAACAGGTCTTCTTTACCGTCATGGCCGACGACGAAAACGTCACCGCCTCCGCCGTCATCGTCCACACGGGCGAAACGCCGGACGCGGACACGCCGCTCGCAGAGGCCGCCTTCGCTACCGACGACCCGGGCACGCACCGCTTTTATGCCGTCTACGACGGCGACACCACCGAAACCTGTCGCGTCGAGGCCGAATACGAACCCATCCCCTTTCTCCGGCAATACCTCATCATGCAGTTTACGGGCACCTCCTGCCCCAACTGCCCGAACATGACCGCCGCCATCCAGAGCGTGCTGGACGAATGGGCGTCCAGCCGCATGATTCACGTCATCCGCCTGCATCTGAACGGCAAACACTGTAACAGCACACTGGCCGGCGCGATCGCCGAAACGTCCAACGGACTCAGTTCGGACTATTTCTTTCCTTCCACGCTGGTAGACCTGCGGGAGGAAGTCCCGCTTTATGCAACCACCACGCCCCGCGAGCTGAAACGGGCGCTGAGCAATTCGGGCACCGCGCCGGCAGAAACGGGCATAGCCATCGAGTCGCAGCTGAACGGCGCGTACATAGACATCAAGGTAAAACTCCGTGCCACGCGCGCAGACCGCTACCAATTCTACGCCTTCATCGTCGAAGACGATATCCACCGCAACCAGGCCGTTCCAGCCGGCGGGTGGGAGAGCTATATCCATGACGATGTAGCCACCTACCTGATTTCCGATGCCAACCCCAGGGAAGGCATCGACATGGGCTTCATCGAGCCGGGAGAGGAAGCGGTCAGGAACTTTTCGATCGAGACAAGCCTCATTGACTCCAAGCGAACCGTAAACCTGTCCAACTGCCGCATTGTCGGATATACGCTGAAACCCGTTGACGAGGGCTACGAGCTGGACAA
>JAITQL010000224.1 GCA_031288935.1 Tannerella sp. | reverse complement strand
TTCTTTCAACTTCTCAATAAAAGTTTCATCAGGAGTGCAGGTTTGCAGGAGTGCGTTCGGTGAAAATGGCGAAATAAAGGATTTGGCGGAGAAACACATCGCACTGTGACTGTTTTTTTCTACCTTTGCCGCATAATATTAATATTAACAACTGAAATCATGAAGATTATCTACTCTATCTTGTTATTGTGTTTCTTTTTTCCGGCAATGGCGGTTGTCCGCGTGCCGGTTTATATCTCTGACAATATGATGATTCAGAGAGATACCCCCGTCCGGTTATGGGGCTGGGCGGATAAAGGCGAATCCGTCCGTATCCGTTTGAACGGACAGACCCTGAAAGTAAAAACCGGAAAGGACGGAACGTGGAATGCTACGCTGAAAGCCATGCCTTTTGGCGGGCCTTACGAAATGATTATCCAGGGGAAAGGCGCTGCGCTGACCGTGAAGAATATTCTGGTTGGCGACATCTGGGTTTGCAGCGGACAGTCGAACATGCAATGGACGGTGAACTGGTCGAAAGACGCCGAAAAGGAAGTGAGCGAAGCCGGCTATCCACAGATACGCTTGTTGTCGGTTGCGCGGAAAATGTCGGCCGTCCCGTTGCAGGAAGCTGCCATTACCGGCGACGGATGGCAGGAGTGCAATCCGCAAACGGTCGGCGATTTTACGGCCGCAGGTTATTTCTTCGGAAGAGAACTGCATCGCAATCTGAATATCCCTGTCGGACTGATTGACTGCTCGTGGGGAGGGACTAACATCGAGACGTGGATGAGCCTTCCGACCATTGAGCCTTATGCCGAATATCGCGAGAAAGTGCAGGAGATGCAGAACAGCGCCGCCTTGCAGAAAGAGATCGACCGGTGGTACTGGATGGATTTGGCCAATATGACGATTGAAGATACGGGTATGACGGAAAAATGGTTTGCTGCGGACGTTGCCGCTGCCGGATGGAAACCGGCAAAAGTTCCCGGCAAATGGAGCGAGTCGGGCGTCAGGTCATGGGTTGTCTGGTATCGCAAGGAGTTTGTCCTGACCGCCGAACAGGCCGCACAACCGCTGTCGCTCCATCTCGGACAGATCGACGACCGCGATGAAACCTACCTGAACGGACATCTGGCCGGCGCTACCAATCGACCGGACATCGCCCGCAGTTATACGGTCTGCCCCGAATGGTTGCGCGAAGGGAAAAACGAACTGGCTGTCCGGGTGGTAAACACGGGGGGCGATGCCGGATTCGGCAGTGATAAAATCTGCTTCCGCTCGGGCGAAACGGACGTTCCCCTGGCCGGCGAATGGCTGTACAGGGAATCGGAGATGCCCTTTCGACCGGCGTTCATGCCCAACGAATATCCGGCGTTGCTGTATCATGCCATGCTGTTGCCGCTGACCCGCTTCCCCGTCAAAGGCGCCATCTGGTATCAGGGCGAGTCGAATGCCGGCGAAGCGTGGAAATACCGCTTTCTGCTGCCCGATCTGATTACCGGCTGGCGCAACGCATGGAAACAAAACGACCTGCCGTTCTATTACGTACAGCTGGCCAATTTCATGGAGCCGGACGCACAGCCCGCAGAAAGCCAGTGGGCAGAGCTGCGTGAATCCCAGCACAAGACACTCGGCTTGCCTCATACCGGCGAAGCCGTGATTATCGACATCGGCGAAGAAAAGGACATCCATCCCAGGAATAAACAGGAGGTAGGCCGCCGGCTGGCATTGAACGCCCTGGCAAAGACTTACGGTCGGAATATCGAATACTCCGGCCCGGAATACGTGTCCATGAAAGTCGACGGAGATATCATCAGAGTGACTTTTTCGCATATCGGCGACAGACTGGTGGTTAAAAAGCGGAAATATGAATACCTGCAAGGGTTCGCCATTGCCGGAGCAAACAAGAAATTCGTATGGGCAAAGGCGTTTATCGACGGCAACACGGTTGTGGTTCACAGCAGCGAAGTGAAGGCGCCCGTCGCCGTACGTTATGCGTGGGGCAACAATCCCGACGACGCCAATCTCTACAACTCGCTCGGCTTGCCGGCATCGCCTTTCAGAACGGACGAATGGAAACTTGATACACAAAAATAAAATGATATGAAAAATCGAAATCTCTTGGGAAGAAGCAGCCGGAACCGGTTATGGTCAGCGTTGCTGTTGTTTACGGTAGTCGCCTGTTCACCGGAACAGGCCGGGTTTTATGTTGCGACGGACGGTAACGACGATCAGCCCGGCACTGCGGAAGCGCCTTTCCGCACAGTAGAAAAGGCGCAGCTGGCAGTCCGTGCCTTCAAACAGAAAAACGGATTGCCGCGTAACGGGATTACCGTTTATCTGCGCGGGGGCGTTTATCCGCTGCGCCAAACCCTTCACTTCACCGGCGAAGACAGCGGAAAAGAAGGCGCGCCGGTAGTCTACCGTGCCTGTCCGGACGAGCACGTATCCTTCATCGGCGGCGAAGAGGTGAAACAGTTTACGCCGCTGAACGACCCTGAAGCGCAATCACGCATTAAAAAGGAGTTTCACGGCCGGATCGTGCAGGCTTCCCTCAAAGACCAGGGGATCGCCGGGTACGGCGAACTGACGGCCAGCGGCTTTGGACGGGCTACACAGCCCTCCGGCATGGAGCTTTTCTTCAACGGCGAGCCGATGACCCTGGCGCGTTATCCGAACAACAACGAATGGATGCACATCGCTTCCGTTCCGCAAGCGGGCGATTCTCTTTTCGGCGGCGACGAGCGGACAGGCAAGGGCGTGCATTACGGCCGCTTTGCCTACGGCGAAGACAGGCCTTCCGCCTGGCTGGAGAACGACGACGTCTGGCTGCAGGGATACTGGACTTGGGACTGGGCGGATTCGTATGTAAAGGTAGACCGGATCGACGCGGCGAAAAAAGAGTTTGTACTCAAACCGCCGCACGGAGTCTACGGATATACGTCCGGACAGCGTTATTATGCCCTGAATATCCTGGAAGAACTGGACAGCCCCGGCGAATGGTATGTAGACCGGAAGAAGGGAGTGCTGTATTTCTGGCCGCCCGCGCAGGTGAATCCGGGTTCGACCTTCGTGTCTCTGATGACGGACTGGATGCTGCACCTGGATCATGCGGAACATGTGCGGATCGAAGGGTTTACCTTTGAATATACGCGGGGAAGCGCCATCAGGGTGGAGGAGGGAAGCCACAACACCATCGGCGGCTGCACCGTCCGCAACATCGGCAACAATGCCGTCGCCATCAGTGGCGGGCATCATAACGGCGTTTCCGGCTGCGACCTCTACAACCTCGGCGACGGCGGCATCCACATGCAGGGCGGCGACCGCCTCACGCTTGCTCCCGGCCACCATTTTGCCGTCAACAACCACATCCACCACTTCAGCCGCATCAACCGAACCTACCGGCCGGCCGTCATGCTTCACGGCGTCGGAAATGTCATGTCGCACAACTATATCCATGATGCGCCTCACATGGCAGTTGCCTTTGACGGAAACGACCATCTGCTCGAATACAACCGGGTGCACGACATTGCACAGGAGACGGGCGACGTCGGGGCGTTCTACATCGGGCGCGACTGGTCTATGCGCGGCAATGTCATCCGGTACAATTATTTCCATCACCAGACCGGGCCGGAACTGTATGGCGTCAATGCCATTTATCTGGATGATTTTGCGAGCGGGACCACCATTTTCGGCAACGTCTTCCACCGCATCGGCATCGCCGCCTTTGTGGGAGGAGGACATGACAACCGGGTCGAGAACAACGTATTCGTCGACTGCGGCTCCTCCATCCATGTCGACGCCAGAGGAGTGAACTGGGCGAAATATTACATGGACAGGAAGACGTATCCCGAGATGTACGACAAACTGGACGCCGTCAACTATACGCAGCCGCCCTACAGCGTTCGCTATCCCGAACTGGTGAAGATACTGGACGGCGACCCGGCGCAGCCGAAAGGAAACGTCTTCCGTTCCAACCTAAGCTATGGCGGCAAGTGGCGGGACGTTGGAGAGGATGTCGACGAAATAACGATAGAAGACAATTACGTCCTGCGGGAAATCCCCTCCGGCATCGACGTTGCACGGGGCAAATTCTATCCGGAAAACGAAACCGTTCTGGAAGAGATCCGTTTCCAGCGGATCCCGTTCGACAGCATCGGCCTGTATAAGGACAAATACAGGAACGGCGGGAATTGAGCATGGAGCATGGAGAATTGAGAATGATGGGGCACGGCATTTCGTCATTCTCAATTCTCCATTCCCTGAGGGAGAATCTCCGAAAAAGGCGGAAGCCCGTGCCGGAAACCCCCGCTCCCCTCTCTTGTGGAGAGGGGCCGGGGGAGAGGTGAATGACAGCGCGGCCATTGCCCAAACAACCGCCCGTCCCCGCAAACGGCGGAAGGGCAACGCCCTTTAAGCATTAGCACAGGGCAACGCCCTGTGACCCCGTCGGCGATTACCACCGAAGCCCTGAAAGGGCGCAAGCCCGGATTTGTATCTGCTTGCGCCCTTTCAGGGCTTGGGCGTTGTCGCGCCACCATACACAGGGCGTTGCCCGTCATGGCGGCTGCGATGGGGAGATTCCCATGCTTAGGCAGGGTTTTGCCATCCGGTAACAGCTATCCCGAAAGAAACGCCGCACTCCGTCCCTGCGAACGCAGTGCAGCAATCCACCTCTCCCCCGGCCCCTCTCCACAAGAGAGGGGAGCGAGGGTTTCCGGCACACGCTTCCGCCTTTGGAATGGAGAATGAAATGCCGTGCCCCGTCATTCTCCATTCTCCATTCTTGAAAAACCGTTCCTCTTTTTTGCACAGTCATAAAATTACGCTGTATTTGCCGCAGTTTTAAAATTAGCGCTATGTTCAATCATAACGTATTCATATCGGAACTCTCGCCACCCCGATTTGCTACCGAAAGTTAAGGGAGTGCAATTCATCATTATTACATAAAATAAATTTTCCCGCAGTTTCCGGCAGACTTGCCTACGTCATAGGCAACCTCCGTGCAGCCTGCAAAATACTTGCCTACGTCATAGGCAACCTTCCCGCAGCCTGCAAAATACTTGCCTACGTCGTAGGCAACCTTCCCGCAGCCTTTAAAATACTTGCCTACGTCGTAGGCAACCTTCCTGCAGCCTTTAAAATACTTGCCTACGTCATAGGCAACCTTCCCGCAGCCTTTAAAATACTTGCCTACGCCGTAGGCAACCTTCCCGCAGCCTGCAAAATACTTGCCTACGCCATAGGCAACCTCTGCGCAGCCTTCAAAATACTTGCCTGCGTCATAGGCAACCTCCGTGCAGTCTGCGATACCGTATCTGTTTGAAGTTCAAATTAGAAATTTCTTTCGCGGACGATGGAATCAGACAAGAGGATGGCGGAATTAGATGCAGGGTTGGTGAAATTAGACAGAGGGTTGATAGAATCAGGTGCAGGGACGGAAGAATTAAGAGCTGCGAATGATGATTTGAATCTTGAACTTTGAATAAAAGAAAAAAATCATCCATCATGTCGCATTATTTTTTTTCCGGGTTGTCTACTGTACAAATTTAAAAACGGAAACAAAACAGGCAAATAAACTGTGG
>JAITQL010000063.1 GCA_031288935.1 Tannerella sp. | reverse complement strand
CAAAAAATCGTAGTAATTTTGTCGGTGGTAAGTAAACTCATAACTTTCGTCTATTTTATTGTTTTTCAGATACAAAGATCTGAAAATTATTTGATACTTGCCTCTTTTTCTCTCTTTTTCTTATCCAAAACTCAGGTTATGAGGTTTTTTTCGGTGTTCCGTTGAGTTCTGCCACTTTAACCGTTCCGTCAGGGAGTATATCGGCTTATCAAAGTGCAAACGTATGGAAGGATTTTGGAACCATCGTGGAAAAGCAATAATTAGTGCGTGAACGGAACGGGCAAAAACAATTGAAATTGATAAGGGGCAACGCCATCCGCGCAGGCTCTGCCCAATGTTGTCAATTGAAGGCTGAAGGCCTTTGAGCAATAGCGCAGGGCATCGCCCTGCGTAGAGATGACGCCCCCTGTCCATTCTGTTTGTTTTTTGCACTCATGGAAGAAACCGGATTTCAACAGCATTTAGGGAAATATCCCTCCGGTGGAAGATTGCAGGTAACGGTCTGTCATCCGCGTGAGTTCCATAAACTGCTCAACGGATAACCGTTCCGGGCGCAGGTCAAAAATCGGGAGCGCATAGTCGGGAAAATCCTTTCCCAGCAACGGTTTCATGGAATTGCGCAATGTCTTGCGGCGTTGATTGAACGATGTCTTGACGACCTGCCGGTAGAGCTGTTCGTCACAATCGAGTGTTTTCCGGCTGTTTCGCGTCATGCGTATGACGGCGCTCTGTACCTTGGGAGGCGGGTCGAACACCTCCGCACCGACGGTAAACAGGTATTCCACATCGTACCACGGCTGTATCAGTGCGCTGATAACCCCGTAGGTTTTACTGCCCGGCCCGGCAGCCAGCCGTTCGGCCATCTCCTTTTGAATCATCCCCGAACAGCAGACGATCTGTTCCCTGTAATCAAGCGCCTTGAAAAAAATCTGGCTGGAAATGTGATACGGATAATTGCCGATCACACAAAATGTTTTTCCCGGATACAAGGCCGCCAGATCCATCTCAAGGAAGTCATCGGCCAGGATACGTCCCGCCAGCGCGGGGAAATGGCGGTGCAAGTAGTCTATCGACTCCCGGTCTATTTCCACGACGGAGAGGTCATGCCCTTCATCCAGTAAAAAGCGGGTGAGTACGCCCATGCCAGGGCCTACTTCAAGTACAGGCAGTCCGTGATAGCCGGACAGCGTTTCGGCAATGCGCCGCGCAATCCCTGCGTCTTTCAGGAAGTGCTGTCCCAACGACTTTTTGGGGAGGATACGTCTATGATACATGAATCTTTTTCAATTTATCCGGAAAAATACTACCTTTGCAGCGAACAAAAGTAATAAAAAAACAGGAACAGAACGATATGTCCGGTAAATTAACACAGATATTGAAACTATTCATTCCCCTGGTATTGGGAATAGTAATCTTATACTTCCTATATGCGAAAACCGATTTCAGCGAATTGTGGACGAATATCCTCGAAACAAACTGGCTGGTGCTGACTTTTTCATTGATTTTCGGTCTTTCCGGGAATTTAATCCGCGGATTGCGGTGGGATTTGCTGGTACGTCCGCTGGGCTACCGTCCGCGCAAATCCAACTTGATATACGCCGTATTGGGTAATTATGCCGTTAATTTTGCTTTGCCGCGCGCCGGTGAAATCTGGCGATGCGGCGTTGTGGCGAAAGAAGAAAAAATACCGATTACCAAACTGATCGGTACGCTGATCGTTGACCGGCTGTTTGACATGATCATGGTGGCGCTGATTTTTGCACTGGCCATTTCGCTGAACATTAAAATATTTCACAAAAACATGTACGAATTTAATCTTCCCGGATTTCTCGTTTCACCCTCGTTTTACATCGTTTTTGCAACGCTGGTAGCGCTCGTTGTTCTGGGGACGTTTCTTTTCAGGGAGAATTTCATAGTGAAGAAAATAATTCATTTTGTTGCCTCGCTCTGGAAAGACCTTCTTCAAATCCGGCGGATGGAGCATAAAACACGTTTTGCAGCCTATACGTTAGGCATCTGGATTTCCTATTTCCTGTACTTTTTCATTACGTTTTATGCCTTTGACTTCACTGCCGGGCTGGGCTTTTCGGCCGGACTGTTTGTCTTTGCCGTGAGCAGCATCAGCATGGGAATACCCTCCAACGGAGGACTGGGGCCGTGGCAAGCGGCTGTGGTTTTCGGCCTGAGCGCTTTCAGGGTAAACATGATACAGGCCAAGGCCTTTGCGACGGTCGTGTTTGCCTTCCAGTCCATCTGGACTGTAGCATGCGGCCTTTTCGGGATTGCCATGTTTTCAATTAAAAACAGAAAAGTCAATAACCCATCATAGAATACAAGATTAAAAGAATATGGAGAACAGTATATTAACATTGAAGCCCGCCGCCGTCTGGCGCTATTTTTACGACCTGACGCAGATTCCCCGTCCAACGGGACACATGGATGGTATTACGGAATATATCCTTGCGTTCGGTAAATTGCACGGTCTGGAGACAAGGCAGGACGAGGCCGGAAACGTCTTGATTTGCAAACCCGCTTCGCCCGGATTCGAACACCGGAGAACAGTCGTACTCCAGTCGCATCTGGACATGGTGCCGCAGAAAAATACGGCGCTGGCGCACGATTTCCTGAAAGACCCGATTGATGCGTATGTCGACGGCGAGTGGGTGACGGCGCGCGAAACGACGCTGGGCGCCGACAACGGGATCGGCGTAGCGCTGATGCTGGCCGTACTGGCTGACGGGGCGCTGAAACATGGCGCGATAGAGGCTTTGTTTACGGTGGATGAGGAAGTCGGCATGGTCGGCGCCTTCGGATTGAAACCCGGTTGGCTGTGCGGACGTGTGTTGCTCAACTGCGATTCGGAGGAGGAAGGCTGTCTGTTTGTCGGGTGCGCCGGCGGAACAGACCTGAATATTACGTTCCAGTATAACAAGGGCGTCCCGCTGATTGAAGGCGATGTGCCTGTGAAAGTATCGCTGACAGGCCTGAGCGGCGGACATTCGGGCGTGGATATTCATCTGGGACGCGCCAATGCGAACAAGCTGCTGTTCCGGTTTCTGAAAGACGCCGTACGCGATTACGGAGCGCGGCTGGCCTTTGTGAGAGGCGGTTCGGCACGGAACGCCGTCCCGCGCGAAGCGACTGCCGTCGTTACGCTGCCCAATGACAGTGTAGATGCCTTGTGGGAATTTGTAGCCGACTGTCAGGAGCTGTGGCGTGCGGAATATGCCGGTATCGAGCAGCATCGCATTTGTTTTTCGGCAGAGATCACGCAACAGCCCGTGTCACTGCTCCCCGTAGAAATACAGGATGATCTGATCAATGCCGTGGAAGGCTGCCAGAATGGCGTGATCGACATGCTGCATGATTTTCCCGGTACGGTAGAGTCGTCGTCCAATCTGGCCATTGTAGAATCGAGCAAAGGCAAGGTTGAGATCAAGATACTGGCGCGCAGTTCGTCCGAAAGCCGGAAGGATGCGCTCTGCTCTTCGCTGGAGAGCGTCTTCTCGCTGGCCGGCGCCAAGGTAGAATACGGCAATATGTACAGCGGCTGGGATCCCGACATCCATTCTTCCGTTCTGAAAACCATGCAGTCCGTCTACCGGCAACTGTACGGGAAGGAACCGGCCGTCAAAGTGATACACGCCGGCCTGGAATGCGGCATTATCCGGGAGACTTACCCCGATATGGAGATGATTTCCTTTGGGCCGGATCTGGTATATCCACATTCGCCGGCAGAGGCGGTAAAGATTGCCTCGGTCGGGAGAGTATGGGATTTCCTGCTTGCAACGCTGGAAGCAATAGAATAATTCAAGGATTCGACGCTCAGATGCAAAAAAAGACGATCGCAGGCGACGCCTGTATTCATGTCAAAGGCGCACGGGTCAACAATCTGAAAAATATTGACGTCGCTATTCCGCGCAACCGGCTTGTTGTAATCACCGGTCTGTCGGGAAGCGGAAAGTCGTCGTTGGCGTTCGACACGCTGTATGCCGAAGGGCAACGCCGCTATGTGGAAAGTCTTTCCGCCTACGCCCGTCAGTTTCTCGGACGGATGAGCAAACCGGAATGTGATTACATCAAGGGGATTCCACCCGCCATCGCCATCGAACAGAAGGTGACTGCCCGCAATCCGCGCTCAACGGTGGGGACGTCCACGGAGATTTACGATTACCTGCGTCTTTTATTCGCCCGGACAGGGAAAACCATCTCGCCCGTTTCGGGACAGGAGGTGAAAAAACATCAGGTAAACGACGTCGTGAAAACGGCGCTAAGCTATCCCGCGGGCACCCGCTTTGCCGTCTATGCGCCGGTGACTCTTCCCAAAGACCGCACCATGAGGGAACAGCTGTCCATCCTGCAGAAAGAAGGGTATGCGCGACTGGAGATCAACGGCAAGGTAAGCCGCATCAGCGAAGCGCTGGATCAGTCCGACTTGCCGGAAACGGGGGTGGAACTGTTGATCGACCGGCTGGAAGTATCGGACGACAAATTGCTGAAAAACCGCTTGGCCGATTCGGTTGAAACCGCTTTTTACGAAGGCCGGGACACGTGCCGCCTGCGGGTCTATCTGCCGGAGAAGACCGTGTTGCACGAATTTTCGAAGAAGTTTGAGGCCGACGGAATCGGATTTGAAGAACCGTCGGAACTGATGTTCAACTTCAATAATCCGCTTGGCGCCTGTCCCGTATGCGAAGGGTTCGGAAAAGTGATGGGCATTGATGAGAATCTGGTGATACCGGACAAAAGCCTGTCGGTTTACGAAGGCGCCGTCTTTTGCTGGAAAGGGGAGGTGATGGGCGAGTGGCTGCGCGAGTTTATCCGCCGCTCGGCCAGGTATGATTTCCCGATACACCGCGCCTATTATGACTTGACCGGCGCGGAAAAAGAACTGCTGTGGCATGGAAACAAGCAGGTAAAGGGGATTGATGCTTTTTTCAAACATGTCGAGAGCTGTCTCTACAAGGTTCAATACCGCGTGTTGTATGCCCGGTACCGGGGCAAGACGACCTGTCCGGCGTGCAGGGGCAGCAGGCTGAAGCCCGGCGCGCTGTACGTGAAAGTCGGAGGCAAGTCCATTGCCGAATGGGTGACCCTGCCGGTGGGCGAATTTAAGGCGCTTTTTGACAAACTGCAATTGAATGAAACGGACGCAGTCATTGCGAAACGGTTGCTGATCGAAATCGGCAACCGTATTCAATTCCTGCTGGACGTGGGGCTGGGCTACCTGACGCTCGACCGCCTGTCGTCCACGCTCTCCGGCGGCGAAAGTCAGCGGATCAATCTGGCAACTTCGCTGGGCAGCAGTCTGGTCGGATCGCTGTATATCCTTGACGAGCCGAGCATCGGTTTGCATCCGCGCGACACGGCTCTGCTGATAAACGTCCTGCGCCAGTTACAGGCTTTGGGTAACACGGTCATTGTGGTTGAGCATGACGAGGAGATCATCCGAACGGCCGATTACATCATCGACATCGGCCCGAAAGCCGGCCGGCTGGGCGGCGAAATTGTTTTTCAGGGAGCGGCGAACGAGTTGCCGCTGGACAGCGACAGCTATACGGTACAATACCTGACTGGGAAAGAGCGCATTGAAGCGCCTGACTTTACAAGAAAATGGAACCAGTATATCGAAATCAGGGGCGCCCGTAAAAATAACCTGAAAGGGATTGACGTGAAGTTTCCGCTGCATGTAATGACGGTCGTGACGGGCGTCAGCGGATCGGGCAAGAGTTCGCTGGTGCGCGACATCTTCTATGAAGGCGTGAAGCGTTTGCTGGACGATGCGCAGCCGTCCGTAGACTGTCACGGGATAACGGGTGACTTCCGGCAAATCCAGTCGATTGAGTTCGTCGACCAAAATTCCATCGGCAAAAGTTCGCGATCCAATCCGGTGACCTATATCGGGGCGTATGACGAGATACGGAAACTGTTTGCCGATCAGCCGCTGTCCAGGCAGATGGGCTATTCGGCGGCTTCCTTTTCGTTCAACAAGGAAGGCGGACGTTGCGAAGAGTGTAAGGGCGAGGGACGGATCACGGTCGAGATGCAGTTTATGGCCGATATTGCGCTGGAATGTGAAGCCTGTCACGGAAAGCGTTTCCAGACGAATCTGCTGGAAGTGGAATTTCACGGCGTTACGATCTACGATCTGCTGGAAATGACCATTAACCAGGCCATCGAATTTTTCGGGGAACATGTCAACACGCAAACAAAAAAGATTGCCCGAAAGCTGCAACCCCTGCAGAACGTCGGATTGGGGTACATCAAACTGGGACAGCCCTCGTCGACGCTTTCCGGGGGAGAAAACCAGC
>JAITQL010000211.1 GCA_031288935.1 Tannerella sp. | reverse complement strand
AGGTATACGTGGCAAAGGGGATCAACTATTACGGCGGCATTGGGGTGGCAGAGTTCATCATGGAGACGGGCAGGCTGCATGAAGGCGACGAGGTGCTGATCACCGGCCCGACAACGGGTACGCTCTTTGCAACGGTGGGCGAGCTGCGGGTGAACCTGGAGACCGTTCCGGTGGCCAAGAAGGGGGAACGCTTTTCCTTCCCGCTTGCCGACCGCATCCGGCCTTCGGACAAGCTGTACAAGCTGGTTGCGGATGAGGACAAAACCGGTTTGCCGGTCGAATGACAGGCAGCAATCAAATATTTTTCGTTCCTTTGTAACAAAACTGACGATATGAGTGAAAACGGGCAACAGGTTTTGCGTACGGAAGACCTGGTGAAGAAGTACAGAAACCGTACGGTGGTCAATCATGTTTCGATTAACGTGAAGCAGGGGGAGATTGTCGGGTTACTGGGTCCGAACGGAGCCGGAAAGACGACAACGTTCTATATGGCGGTAGGGCTGGTGACGCCCAACGAAGGGCGCATCTATCTTGACGGGGACGACATAACGGGCGATCCCGTGTATCGCCGGGCACGGAAGGGCATCAGCTATCTGGCGCAGGAGGCGTCCATCTTTCGGAAGATGTCGGTGGAGGACAATATCCGTTCCGTGCTTGAAATGACGGGGAGATCGAAAGACAGTCAGCGGGAGAAGCTCGAAAGTCTGCTGAACGAGTTCGGGCTGCAGCGCGTACGCCGCAACCTGGGAGACCGTCTTTCGGGTGGCGAGCGGCGCCGGGCGGAGATCGCCCGCTGCCTTGCGATTGATCCCAAGTTCATCATGCTTGACGAGCCGTTCGCAGGCGTGGATCCCATCGCGGTGCAGGACATCCAGACCATCGTGGCTCAATTGAAACACCGGCGCATCGGAATCCTGATTACCGACCACAACGTGCATGAAACGCTAAGCATTACAGACCGTGCCTACCTGCTGTTCGAGGGCAAGGTGCTGTTCCAGGGCATGGCCGAGGAGCTGGCCGGGAACGAGGTGGTACGCGAGAAGTACCTGGGGCGCGACTTTGAGCTGCGCAGGAAAAGGTTTTGATCCCCTCCTGCACGGGTATGGACAGCCTGTTTGAATCGTTTCTCTCGATACAGTCACTGCCGATGTGGGGCATACTGTTTCTTTCCGCGTTCTTCATCGGCATGTCGAAAACGGGTATCCAGGGAATCAACATGCTGATGATTCCGCTGATGGCGATGGCCTTCGGCGCCAAGCCGTCCACGGGTGTGATTTTGCCGATGCTGTGTTTCTCCGACCTGATTGCGGTGCTTTACTATCGCCGTGCAGCGGCGTGGAAGTACATATTCAGGCTGTTGCCCGCGGCGCTGGCCGGATTCGCCGTAGCGATAGCAGCAGATTCGCTTGTCCCCCCCGCCATGTTCAAGCACCTGTTAGCCGCATGTCTGGTTATCGTTATGGCCGTCATGCTGTGGTCGGAGCGGGGCAGGAGGGAGAACCGGCTGACGGAACGGTGGTGGTACGGGCCGGCCTTCGGGTTGCTGGGCGGCTTTACTACGATGATCGGCAACGCTGCCGGACCGGTGATGGCCATCTACCTGCTGTCCGTGAAGCTTCCCAAATACGGGTTTGTAGGCGCCAGTGCGTGGTTCTTCTTAGTCGTCAATTACCTGAAACTCCCCATACAGCTGTTTGTCTGGCATAACATAACAGCTTCATCGCTGCTGCTCAACCTGTACACGGCGCCCTTCATGTTACTGGGCGCCGCGGCAGGCATTTTCTTGGTAAGGAGGCTGCCCGAAAAAAGCTTCCGGGCGGTAATTGCCGTGATTACGATTCTTTCCGTTATTATACTGATGTTCTGAAACGTGCCGGGAAGCGGGTGGCTTCCGGTACGGTTTATGAGGGAAACCCTGTCGTGGATGGCATGACAGGCGTGGAAGGCATGGCTGTTTGTGGCTTTTCAGGGTGAAACGGACGCGCTTTCAAGCGCTCAAGCGTCCGGCGTGCAGACGCTTGAGCGTTGAAGCCCGTAGACGGGTCAGTCATTCAGGTTGGCGGGAAAGGCGGCAGACTCGATGTGGTAGTCGCCCGATCCGACCCTGTACAGGATGTAATCCCCTTCCGTTCCAAGATACTTGACCCCCTTGACCGAAGTAAAGCGCTCTTTGTCTTGCGTAACGGCATTCCGGTCGGTCGCGGGAACGTAGACGGTGGCAGTCGTGTTGCAGGGTACGACAATCCACCAGATGAAACGCCCGTCCTTCTTGTTCCAGGAACTCTTGATCCGCCCGTAGGGGGACTCCCAGGAGGCCCTGACGTATTCCAGTCCCTTGACGGGATGGGGTTTCATCTCAATGTGCTTGAACCCTGCGCTTCCGACTGCATTCTTGATGCCCGCCAGGTCTTCATAGTACCAAACGAGGAGGTCGCCCAGCAGCATGACATGGTTTGCGGAGTTCATCGCGGGATCGGCCGTATTGCCGTTCCAGAGTTCCCAGATCGTGGTCGCCCCGTTTTTGATCATGTATCCCCAGCTTGGATAGGTATGGTTGGTGGCGATCTTCAGGGCCAGGTCTGCCCGTCCGTGCCGGGTGAGTCCGCGCATCAGCCACTGGATGCCGACCAGTCCGGTGCTGACGTGCCCGTCAAATTCGTCCGTCGTTTTGTCGACAATGTTCCTGAAAACGCCTTCCACGTACTTGTCGGGCACCATGCCGTAGCAGAGCGGCAGGAGGTTCGCCGTCACGGTATTGTTGCTGTACTGTTCCGTCTCCCGGTTGAAATACGTTTCATTGAAAGCGTTGCTGACCGCTTCGGCTTCGCGGTTGAAGGCGAAGGCGTCCTCCTCCTTGTCGAGCAGGGCTGCAAAGCGTTCCATAAGCTTGAGTATCCGGTAGTAGAACGTAGTGCTTAACACGGCTCCGTCCGTCTTTCGCGAGGGATCCAGGGAGTGTATCAACTCGGGTTGCTCCGGTGGCATACACCAGTCTCCGTAGGTGTCCTTGACCAGGATATGGTTCTTCAGATACGTGTCCCTCATGTATGCAATCCATTTGTTCATCGAACTGTAGTGTTTCGCAATCGGCTCCAGGTTTCCGTACTGCTCGTAAAGCATGTTGGCAATGATCACGTAGGCGCCCGGCCAGGTCATGTTGTCCGAATAAAGAGTCCAGTAGACGGGCGCCACATCGGGGATACTGCCGTCTTCGCGCTGCGCCTGTTCGATATCGTCCAGCCACTTGGCATAAAGCAGCTGATTGTTGAATACGAAACTTTCGCCGTGCGATCCTACGGCCCTGTCTCCGAGCCAGCCCATCCTTTCATCGCGCTGGGGACAGTCGGTAGGCATCCCGCGGTAGTTTCCCCGTATGCCCCAGTAGGCGTTGTAGAAGATACGGTTGAGTACCGGGTCGGCGCAGTCAAACCGTCCGGTCATTTCCATCTCGTCATACACCACCCGCCCTTCAAAGTCGTCAAGGGCAGGCGTGCCCGGAAAGCCGGTTATTTCTACAAAGCGAAAGCCGTGATAGGTAAAGGCGGGTTCCCAGGTTTCCGTGCCGTTGCCCTTGAGGATGTACTTGTCGGTAACCAGCGCACTGCGAAGGTTGGCCAGGTAGACGGTGCTGTCCTCCTTCAGGAGTTCGGAGAACCGCAGCTTCACCTCCGTGCCTTTCTTGCCTGCCACCTTCATGCGTACCCAGCCCACCATGTTCTGTCCCATGTCCATGATGTATACGCCGGGTTGTATCTGCGTAATGCGGACGGGGCGGATGGTCTCCATGACCTTGATGTTCCTGTTGAGCTGCGCTTCCATGACCCCCCCCGGCGCCTCCACCGGCTCGGCCTGCTGCCACGCGGTGTCGTCGTATCCGTTGCCGTACCAGCCGTCAAGTTCCATCCGGGCGTCGTACTCCTCGCCGTCGTACTCGTTGTTGACCCGTATCGGGCCGTTGGCAGTCACTTTCCACGCGGGGTCGCTCACGACCGTTTGCAGGGTGCCGTCGCTGTAAGCGATTTCCAGCTGTACCCTCATCTTCGGGAAACCGAACTGCCGATTGCCCGGATTCCTCATGCCGTAAAAGCGACCGTTGCCCAGCGTTACGCCCAGCGTGTTGACCCCGTTCGATACCAGACCGGTCACGTCAAACGTGTTGTACTTGACTGCCTTTCTATAGTCGGTCGGCGTGGGCGACAAGACCTGTTCGCCAATCCTTCCCGCATTCAGATAGGCTTCATACAGTCCCAGTCCGGAGATGTAGAGCGTGGCCTTCCGGATATCGCGGTCTTCGGTACGGAACTCCTTCCTGAAGTACCGTGCAGCCAACCGTGTCCGGTTGTCAACGATAACCTCTGCAAGGTTCTTCTCGAAGCCCGTCCAGGCCGCTTTCCAGTCCGACGGCTGGAGCAGCCCCATTGTCCATACAGCCGGTTTGCTCCATTCCGTTTTACCCCGGTTGGCGGTCACTTTTACCTTCCAGTAGCACTCCGCCCGACTGGTCAGCGCGACACCGCCGTAGGGCACGAAAATGGATTCCTCCGACTGCAGTGTGGCATCCCACAAGTCGCCTTCGTTGGCATCGAGTTTTTCCAAAGAGGAGGCCACGAGAATATGATACCCGGTTTGCCGGATATTCCGACCGGTGGAAACGAGTTCCCAGCCAAGTCGGGGCACAGGCCGGTCGATCCCCAGAGGGTCAACCAGTCCTTCACAGTACAGGCGCGCAACTTCAATCTCAAACCCTTGATCGCAAGCGGTGAGTAGCAGTCCTGCACAAAAAAGTAAAGCAATGATTCTTTTCTTCATGATGTGACAATTTATGAATTAGGGATACAAAGGAAAGAAAAAAATCGGATCACCAAAGGATTATCGGGAAACTTTTGTATGGAAAGGCAAGCCGAACACCCTATTTTTACTATATTTGCACTCTTTACAGGAACAATAATACAATATACAGTCAAAGTATGAATACAAAACTAATTCTGCTCGCATGTGCGTGCCTGTGCACCGCTGCCGGCCATTCTCAGCAGGCTGTGCCATCACCGGTAACGGATTACAAGGCATCGCTGTTTGGCATCCGTTCGGACGGAATAACGATGAACACGAACTCCATCCAGAAGGCCATCGACTACATCGGCGAGCAAGGCGGCGGACGCCTTTGCTTCTATGTGGGGCGCTACCGCACAGGCAGTATCCGCCTGAAATCGAACGTTACCCTCCGTCTGGAAGAAGGTGCAGGTCTGATTGCCTCTGCTTCGCCGTACGACTACGACTTCCTGAACGGAACGGCAGCCCTGATCATCGCTGACGGTCAGGAACACGTCGCCATCACGGGCAAGGGTTTTATTGAAGGGGAGGGCGCGCTGCTGAGCGGACGCATCGACGAACAGACCGCCCGGGGCAACCTGCCGAAAAGCCGGGAATCGTTTCGTCCCGCCGTCATATACATGAACCGGTGCACGGACATCCGGCTGGACGGAATCCTGTCCAACAACGCCGCCGGCGACGTACAGGTATACGAGCGCTGCACAGGCCTGGAGGTGAACGGCGTTACGGTCATCAGCCGGTTGAATCCCAAGACACGGGGGATTGTGCTGGACGGCTGTGTCGGCGTACACCTGACCGGCATGTACATCGACACGCCCGCGAAGGAAATAGCGCTCAAGGGCGCCGTATCCGGGGACGTCAAGGTGCGCGAAAGCAAGAACGCCGCCGGCAAAGCGTTATAGGAAAGAACAGGCACGGCCGTGCATCAGTCGCGGCCGTTCGCGGGAAGGCGCGGAAGGATGCCCGGCCAAGCGCAGGGTGTCCGGAAAGCCGGACACAGCCAATCCTGGAGGGAAATTGATACAGCGTGAACGGTTGAGCTATTCCGGCTCGTCGTTGTAGAGGCTTTTGAGGAGTTTGATTTCAGCCTCGTAGCCTTCGAGTTCGTTAGGCGTTTCGAGGTTGAAGGGCAAGTCTCGCAGAACGGGATGGTTGATGATGCCGATAAACGTTTCGAGTCCCAGTTCGCCCTCGCCGATTCTGGCATGACGGTCTTTCCGGCTCTTCGGCTCGTTGAGGCTGTCGTTGAGGTGTACGGCGCGCAGGCGTTCCAGACCGACGACGCGATCGAACTCCTCCAGCACCTGGTCCAGCCGGTTGACAATATCGTAGCCCGCATCCGAAACATGGCACGTATCCAGGCACACTCCCAGCAGGTGATTCAGCTCCACCCGGTCGATAATCGCCCTCAGTTCCTTAAAACTGCGGCCTATTTCGCTGCCTTTGCCGGCCATCGTCTCCAGCAGCACAACGGTCTGCTGCTCCGGCCGGAGGACTTGGTTGAGCATCTCCGCAATCAGCCGGATACCCGTCGGCACACCCTGCTGCACATGGCTTCCGGGATGGATGTTGTAGAAATTGCCGGGCAGGTATTCCATACGCTGCAAGTCGTCGGCCATCATATTGGCAGCGAACTTCCGCACTTCCGCCTTGATGGCGCAGGCGTTCATCGTGTACGGCGCGTGAGCGAGCAGGGAACCGAGGCCGTTAGCCTTCGCAAATGCCAGGAAAGCGTCCATGTCTTTTTTGTCAATCGCCTTGGCGCTGCCGCCGCGTGGATTGCGGGTGAAAAACTGAAACGTATTGGCTCCGATACGGACGGCATCTTTGCCCATGGCCAAAAAACCCTTGGAGGTTGATAAGTGACAACCGATTCTAAACATAGTAGGTAAGTTTAAAAAACATGATTTGTAAATGAATCGAACGGGGATTCACGGTTTTCTTCAACGGATGAACTGTACAATTTCGCAAGGCTCGTCGTTCCCGACAACATGAACGATCCTGAAGCGGTTCTGGTACTTGAAGGAAATGTACCAGACATAGCGGTGCACCGTATTGATGTACATGCCGTCTTTCCGTGTCGGATCCATCCGGAGCTGGGGCATCAGCAGATAGTCCACCTTGCCGTCAACCAGTTGCCGGTACATCTGTTCCGGGTCATAGATACGCACGTCGCCGAAAGCCCTGCACTGCTCCATAATGGAATTGAAGTCCAGCGTATACTTCATCTGCCTTTCCTCAATCATCCCGATCATACTGTCCAGGTCTTCATTCGGGACTGCATAAAGGAACACGCCCTTCGTCTGCACGCTGTCCACCGTAAGGTCTTTGGCCGAGGTTATGATGTATTGAAGCAGTTCTCCCTTGGGCATTTGCGTCGATGCATTGACGGCCACAAGCGTGGAGTCGCTGTACGCCAAGCTGTCCAGCATCTCGATCGGAACGGTTACGGCGCTGTGCATCCCCATAAAATCGCGCCCGGTATACACTTTCGAGATGGTAGGCTTGCGACTGATTATCCCCGCGTCCTTTTCCAGATGTTTAGCCGCCCACTGGCTCCCCTTGACGAAATTTTGCCAGTCCGGCGTCCAGCCGTAGAGCTGATCGCCCAGCAGGTTCTGCTGCAATGCGGGCAGGTTGCGTGCCACCCGGTTTTTTGTAATCGAAAGCGTCCCGACGCACAGGACAAGCAACAGGACGGGGTAGATAAAAAACACTTTCCGCAATGCCCGCATCCGTAGCAGATAGCAGATGCCGCCCAGCAGGAAGAACAGGATCAGGGGATAATAGACCATGATCAGGCGGTCTTGCGCCCAGATGGTATGGAGCAGCACAAAGGTGGCGAAATTCATCACCCCGATGTACAGACCGACAAACAACAGGGTTTTATTCCGTTTGAATATGACCGCCAGACTGACGGCATAGAGCACATACGTCAGCACCGTAAGCGGCGGATTCGCATCCACGTAATTGCTGGGCTGTTCCGGCCTCAGCCCCATGTACTGGTAGAGAAAGCAGGAAAAATAGGCATGAGAATTATCAACGAAACGCTTGACCAGGCCGGAAAAGTCTTCCATGCCCAGATGGGGATTGTAGACATCCCTGGCCAGGAGTCCGGTGAAGGCGTAAGGCTCTCCGCTAATCGACCAGACTGCGGACTGAAAGATTTTCCAGCAACCGAACACGAGAAGAATGGCGCCCGCCATGTAGAGCAGGTCTTTCCAGCGCCGTTGAACAAGGAAAAAGAGCACGACCGCGACCAGAACGCCGTACCCGATCGTCCGCGTCAGGGTCAAGCCCAGCGCAAGAGCGGCGAGGAGCACGTACTTGCGCCAGTCGGTTTTCAGCCGGTACGACACTTCCGCACAGAGAAAGTATTTGGAGAAAAAGTAGATGAACAAACCCTGCATCAGCATGAAAAGCGGTTCGCTGTACGTATGGCAGGCATAAAAGAACACATAGGAACAGACGCTGACCAGCAACAGCGACGGAACAAGTACGACGGCCGGCGCCTTGCCGCGAAAACTTTTGTAAAACAACCAGATGGAAAGCAGGACAAACACGGCCGACAGCAACTTGAGCAGGATCAGGTTCATCCCGAACAGCCCGACAACGGGCGACAGGACGATCGGGTACAGCGCCCCGTGGTATCCGGGAAAGAGGAAATGATGCCAGAAATCATCCGCGGCGAGGATGTAATCGCAGTCGTCGCCGCTCTGAGTGATTTTGACATCGAACATGAGAAAGCACATCACTGCGCTCAACAACATCGAAATTACAAAGAATGCCTGCCTGTTTCGTTCAAAAAAGCCGTTGATCCCGTCATACAAATCCCGTCTTGAAGGCGCGGTCGCTTTATCTTTTACCCGCCCCTGTTTTTTCGCAATACTTTTCATTGATCAATAAAAAAATTAAATGAAGGGGCAAATATAACGACAGTTTTCCAATAAACAAAAGAAGATTCAAAGATTCGGGAAATGTTTTTCACTTTTCCACCCTTGAATCCTTGACTCTTTCTCCCGTGGATTTCGTATTTTTGCGCCGTAATTGACAGGAAGATATGTAATGAAGATCGGAAACATTGATTTGGGAGAACGTCCGGTGCTGCTGGCTCCGATGGAGGACGTGACGGATATTTCCTTCCGCCTGATGTGTAAACGCTTTGGGGCGGACATGGTCTATACCGAATTTGTTTCGGGCGACGCTTTGATCCGTCATGTGAACAAGACGAAGGAGAAACTGACCGTGGACGGGACGGAACGCCCGGTGGCGATTCAGCTTTATGGCCGGGACGTCGATACGATGGTCGAAGCGGCGCGTTTGTGCGAGGCGGCCTCTCCGGACGTGATCGACCTGAATTTCGGCTGTCCGGTCAAGAAGGTAGCGAACAAGGGCGCCGGTGCGGGAATGTTGCGCAACATTCCGCTGATGCTCGACATCACGCGCGAAGTAGTCAAGGCGGTGTGCCTGCCCGTAACGGTGAAAACGCGGCTGGGATGGGATGACGACCACCGGATCATTGTGACGCTGGCCGAACAGTTGCAGGATTGCGGCATTGCCGCGCTGTCGATTCACGGACGCACCCGCGCACAGATGTATACCGGCGAGGCGGACTGGACGCTGATCGGCGAGGTGAAAAACAATCCCCGCATGTGCATCCCCGTCATCGGCAACGGCGACGTTGCGTCGGCCGAAACGTGTGCGGATCGCTTTGAACGCTACGGCGTGGACGGCGTGATGATCGGCCGCGCAAGCATCGGACGTCCCTGGATTTTCCGTGAGGCAAAGCATTTTCTGGCAACCGGACATCCCTTGCCGCCCGAATCGTTTGACTGGTATCTGGACATCCTGAAACAGCAGGTGCGGCAGAGTGTGGAACGGCTGGACGAACGGCGCGGCATCCTGCACATCCGCCGTCATCTGGCGGCGACGCCCCTGTTCAAGGGGATTCCCGACTTCAAGTCTACCCGCGTGGCCATGCTGCGCGCCGAAACCGTCGAACAGCTGTTCGACATACTCTCAAAGATTCAGAAATTCAAAGATTCAGAAATTCAAAGATTCAAAAATTAGGCAGTCCCCGGATTCGAGGATTTTGAACGTTCAAAAACGGAAAACTGTGACCGCTTTTCAGGCGGCAAACCCAAAATCCGCCCCTGTTTTTCACCCAATTTTTCCTGAATTTTACCCATTTGCCCTGTGGTTGCCCAACGTTGCATCCTGAAATGCCACCGTTTCTTGAAATTCATCCACCGTTTTCTGAAATTTGCCTGCCGTTGCATGAAATTCATCCACCGTTTTCTGAAATTTGCTCGCCGTTGCATGAAATTCATCCACCGTTTCTTGAAATTTGCCCGCCGTTGCATGAAATTCATGTGCGGCGGGTAAAAAGTTGCGGCGCGTTCGTAAATTAGGTGTCCGTTTCGCCGATCCCTGCTACGAAAGAGCCAACATGCGCAGAATCGGACGAACCGCTTTCTCGCGGACGGCTTCGTCGACCGTTATTTCGGGCTGTTCATCCCGCAGGCAGCGATACAGCTTCTCCATCGTATTCAAGCGCATGAAATTGCATTCATTGCAAGCGCAGGTACTGTCGTTCGGCGGAGCGGGGATAAAGGTCTTGGCGGGGCTTTGTTTTCTCATCTCGTGAATGACGCCGCTCTCCGTGGCCACGATAAACCGTGTCTTGTCCGACCGGACGGTATGATTCAGCAGCGCGGCCGTTGAACCGATGAAACCGGCTACCTGCAACACGGGTTGCTTGCATTCGGGGTGCGCAATCACTTCCGCATCGGGATATTCTTTTTTCAGGGCGATGATTTTTTCCAGCGAAAACTGTTCGTGTACGTGACAGGCGCCGTCCCACAACACCATCTTTCGTCCGGTAATACTGTTCATGTAATTGCCCAGGTTCCGGTCGGGGCCGAAGATCAGCTTTTCATCCTCCGGAAAAGATTCGACAATCCTGCGGGCGTTGGTGGACGTCACCACCACGTCCGTCAAGGCTTTCACGGCTGCCGTCGTATTTACGTACGAGATGACCGTGTGTCCGGGATGCTGTTCGATAAACGCGGCAAACGCATCAGCCGGACAACTGTCGGCCAGCGAACAGCCGGCGGCCAGGTCGGGAACGAGTACTTTTTTGTCGGGAGATAAAATCTTGGCCGTTTCGCCCATAAAATGGACGCCGCACAGCACAATGATGTCGGCCTCCGTCTTTGCCGCCCACTGCGCCAGCGCCAGGCTGTCGCCCACACAATCCGCCAGGTCCTGAATATCGCCCGTCTGATAGTAATGTGCCAGGATAAGGGCGTTCTTTTCCTTGCGCAACCGGTTTATTGCTACGGCATAATCTGTTTCGGAAATCATCATTTTTATTCATTCAATCAAGTGCAAAGTTACGTGATAAAATCATTTATTCTATCCTCTTTTTAGCGAGTTCCAAATAATTCCAGTATTTTTGTCGGCAAGTGCAGGGCATACAGGCCGGCAATGCGATTGCAGGAGGGCCGGTTTTGCACGTGCAAAAAAAATGGTTGTACATGAAGCAAATGAAGATTTCCCTGTTGGGACAAGTGGCTATGGCGATCGGGGCGGGTATCCTTTTCGGACAGTTTCTGCCAACGGCGGTCGCACGTATTTTTGTAACGTTTAATTCCCTTTTCGGGAATTTTCTTTCGTTCTCCATCCCGTTGATCATACTGGGACTGGTCACTCCCGCCATCGGCGAGCTGGGCAAGGGCGCCGGAAAACTGCTGGCCGTCACGACGCTGATTGCGTATTCATCGACCGTTTTCTCCGGCTTTTTTACTTTCTTCAGCAGTTCCGCCGTTTTCCCGGAAATACTTCCGGCGCACGGCACGCTTGCGGCCATGGACAATCCCGAAAACCGGATGCTGACTACTTATTTCACGGTCGAGATGCCGCCGCTGATGGGAATCATGACCGCCTTGCTGCTTTCATTCGTGATCGGTCTGGGACTGTCCGTCATCAGCGGCACGACGCTGCAAAACGCCTTTGTCGATTTCAAAAACGTCATCACCAAACTGATTGAAAGCGTCATCATCCCGTTACTTCCGATACACATTTTCGGCATTTTCCTGAATATCACCCTGAGCGGTCAGGTTGCAACGATCCTGTCCATGTTTGTCAAGGTGATTCTGGTGATTTTCGTACTGCATGTCCTGCTGCTTCTGATCCAGTTTTCGATTGCGGGAATGGCTGGGAAAAAGAATCCGCTGGTGTTGCTGAAGAACATGTTGCCGGCCTATATCACCGCTTTGGGCACACAGTCGTCTGCCGCTACCATTCCTGTCACGCTGAAGCAGGTGCTCAGGAACGGCGTGCGGGAAACGGTGGCCGTTTTCGTCGTCCCCCTTTGTGCAACGATACACCTTGCCGGCAGCACAATGAAAATCGTGGCCTGTGCGATGGCCATCATGTATATGGGAGGCAAACCGGTCTTGCTGGCCGATTACGGCGGGTTCATCCTGATGCTGGGCATTACCATGGTGGCCGCGCCGGGCGTGCCCGGAGGAGCTATCATGGCGGCGCTGGGACTGCTGGGCAGTATGCTGGGATTTGACGAGACCCTGCAGGCGCTGATGATTGCGCTCTACATCGCGATGGACAGTTTCGGAACGGCTTGCAACGTGACCGGCGACGGTGCGATTGCCGTAGTGGTTAACAGAATCGCCGGCAGATT
>JAITQL010000186.1 GCA_031288935.1 Tannerella sp. | reverse complement strand
ATTTTTCGGGCACGGAAAAGTCGATTTTGATAGGCGAGATTTTTGTCAGCTTGGCAATCTTGGTAGAGGAAGCCGCGTAAGCCCCTTCGCTGACATAACGCAATCCGATGATGCCGTCGAACGGCGCCCGCAATTCGGTCTGCTCGATGTGCGCCTTGACAAGTTCGATGTCGGCCATCAGCTTTTCATATTCGGTCGTTACCTGTTCGTACGCTTCCTGGCTGACAGCGTCTTTATCCAGCAGCGTGCGCTGGCGGAAAACACGATCCTTGGCCAGCTGGATTTGCGCATCCAGCTTATGCAACTCCGCCTGCAAAGGCCTGTCGTTGATTTTCGCCAGCAAGTCGCCTTTGCGAATATGCGAGCCTTCATGGAAAGATATTTCCACGATTTTACCGGACACTTCGAACGAAAGGTCGACTTCTTCATCCGGGATAATTTCCGCCGTCGTACGCATTTGGTCAAACAATACCTGCGTCTTCATTACGATGGCATTGATGTTCAGAACTCTTCTTGGCTGACCGGCCATCGCTGCCGGAACAGGGTCGCTTTTTGCCTTCAGTTGTCTTTTGATGCGGGGATAGATTACCATGCCAATAATAAGCAATAAAATAATCCCCGTCACAATCCACTTAACCGTTTTTGTCATGAATATTTTTTTTTGGATATGTCACCTGATTGACTGTAAAGATACCATTATCTTGACGAGACTTCTGACTGCTCCCAAACAGAAAGGTTTAATCACCTGCCGTTTTTTTATCCTTTTTACTGGCGGGAATTGAATAAAAAACTTTATATTTGCGTGTAAATAAAAGGAATGAAACATGTCCGGAAAGAAAAAGAACAATGTTTAAGATTATCACGGGAGGAATATGAAATGATGGAAAAAGGAACCAATTATTCGTTTATAGTTAGAGCGATAGAGGATTTGACTTTTCAAAAGGTCAAAGCCGTATCCGAACAGTTCATGCGGGATTTGCCGCACGAGTTGCGGCAAATACTGCTCGGAGAATTGAAGTGTGGCCCCAAATTAATGGAGACGGAACCTTCCATGGCGGCTTATCTTTATACGTATGGAGACATTTATGAGGCGCGGTTGCAGCGGGCTTTTACCCGTCTTTCTCCCACCTTTTCCAGTCACGAAACCGAATGGTTTGACTACGACGGCGGACAGTCTATCGGCGCTATGGTTTATCACGATTTTCTGAAAAACAGGAATCTGCATCAGCAAATTAAGCGCATTACGCTGGTACACGCTTCGGAATCCTGCTTGAAACGGGGGGCTTTGCATGCACATCTCTTTTTTCCGCAGGCCGAACTTCGTCTTGTCTGCAAATCTGTCAACCTCCTGCAGGCGGAAGATATTTCAACGGATGCGCAATGGGCAAAGTTGCACCTTTTGATGAATATACGGAATCTGGATTCGGTTTCGGCAACCCATCTGTCGGAATTGATACATGCCAATTTGCAGGGATATAACCAGTTTGTGTGTCTTAGTCCGTTTTATGGCGATTCGTCTGAAACGACAGCCCGGTTGGATGCGTTTGTCGATACATTGGTTGACAGTACGGGGATGTTCTTCGCCGAAAATTTGAAGGCCAATCAATTGGTGGATGAAAAACCGTGGACATGCGCGTTGAGGGTTTTTTCCGGAGGCGGTGCAGAAGAAATCAGTCCCGCACCGGATGCCTTGCACGAAATCCATGACGTGGAAGATGAGGCAGAAACGGGTGTAATAACGGATCAAGCGCCGGAAACAGCAGAAACATGTGAACTGATGGATTCGGAGGAAGAGAAAACGGCAGAAAGTTGCGAACTGCCGGAAACGCCCGAAACGTGTGAAGTAGAAGGTTCGACGGAAGAAACGCCCGAAAATCATGAAACGGCAGAAACATGCGAGATTACGGATTCGGCCACAGTACCCGGCGAAGTTGCCGACGTTGAAACGTTAGCGGAAAGGAACGAAATCACGGAGGAAAGCGATGTTGTCAAGGCGCCCGAACCGGAAGAATCCGATCCGGTACAGCAATTGCGCGTCCTGGCGGAACGGGGAAATGCCAGAGCGCAGAATAATTTAGGTTTTTTGTACGAAATCGGGCAGGATGTTCCACAAGACGATCTCGAGGCCGTGAAATGGTATCAGAAAGCGGCTGAACAGGAACATGCCAAAGCGCAGTATAATTTGGCCAACCACTATGCGCAGGGACGTGGAATTGAACAGGATTACGAAGAAGCCGGCCAATGGTATCGGAAAGCGGCTAACCGGGGGATTCCAAATGCGATGAATCATCTGGCAGCGATGTATGCTGCGGGACGGGGTGTCGAGCAAAATGAAAAGGAATCCGTGAAATGGTACCGGAAAGCTGCCGAACAAGGGGATGAATTTGCTCTTCGCGTCTTACAGAAAAAGGGAATACAGTTAGCTGACGAATAAAACATCGCACATTGTCGGGCGCAACTAACATTACATATTCCTTATAAAAGTGGTGATCGTTTTTCAGGTGACAAACCCAAACACCGAAAACGAGAATCCCAACCTGTAGCCCGGTCGGTTCGGCAGGGTAGGCTTGCTATGCTTGAAGCAGGAACGCAGCAGGAAAATAAAAGCCGGGAATGTTGAATGACAGAAACTTGTCGAACATATGATTGAGGAGATGCATCCGACTGCTCATTGACTTTTTAAAAATTCACAATGGCTAAAAAAAGCGTTTTTGGACTGTGACGGGGTGACAACGGATTCCTTTTCCCCGGATTGTACATGAAATCTTCACTTTTAACACTTTGGCGTCGGATTTTCGGTTTTTTGAATATCGTTTTGGTTTAAAATGAATTGACTAACTGATTAGAGAGGATTTGACCCGTAAAATATGTTTTAAAAACACAAACACAGGCCGGTCTTGCACAAGGCATATCCATTCGGCCGGAAATGTAGTATATTTGAACATGTGTTGCATCAATGATTTAAAAATCAATTCGATATAGACACACAACTTAAACTAAATTTGTATTATTGAAAAAATGTTTGTTATTATGAGAAAAACCATATTCATTTTCATGCTTGTCTGTTGCGTGCTTCAAGCTATTGCACAGACGAATAGACGTGTTCACCGGGGGACAGGCGCATCCGCGCACAAGGATGATCCGCCGGGAAACCTCCGTTCCCCTTCTTTTGTACCGGATTTGCGCGATGCGGCCGGCAACCGGCGTATTTCGCCCTTAAACGTCGCCGAACTGCCCGGCCATGTCGATCCGAGCCTTTACAATACCTGTTTCGACTATATGGGCGTCGTGACGTTTTCGTCGGCCTACAAGTTTATTACGGGAAAAACCTCCGGCACGATTGACGGGTATGTCGGCCCGGCCATATCGAATACCAATAACAGGATGTACGGATTTTCCATCCCTTTGGTGGGCGATCTGAATCATGACGGGTATCCGGAAATCGTATCCACCGGTCTTGCCGACGGAACAAGCGGGCTTTCTGCATCCGTTCGCTACATCTATATTCATGATGGACGTACCGGAGCGGAAATACTCAAGTATTCGGACGCCTTCGGCAGCGGATGGAACGGGCGACAGGCCGGCTATCACGATTCTCCCAGCCATATGGCGCTGGTGGATGCCGACAGGGATGGACGGGGAGAGATTATTGTAGCTTACGGCTATAACAGTTCGAGCAATTACAGCAAGCGACTGATGTCGTTCGAGGTGGATACGGCAGCCGACGGCCATATCACAGGCCTGCATCCGAAATGGCCTTCCTGGTCGGCGCCTTATTATGCCGGCAGCGGCAGCGGCACCTTTTCAAAGCCCATTCCCCAGGTGGTGGACATGGATCATGACGGCGTGGCCGAAGTGGTTGTGTATAACAAGATATACAACGCCCGGAACGGGGATCTGCTGCTGGTGATCGACAGTCTGGCCATGACGAATACCGGCATGACTGGCTCCGGCGCCAACCGGCAACCTGTGGCTCACGTCGGAAAAAACGCAGGCAATTCGCTGGACGACGACCAGATCAATTTCAGCTACATCTACGACATGGACCTGGACGGCAACTATGATCTGGTAGCCGGCGGAAGGGTGTATTACGACATTACCCTGGGAACAAGCCCTGCCACTTCCAGCTTCAAAAAAGACAGTATCGACGGCGTCAACGACGGTCGCACAGGGGTAGCGGATGTAGACGGCGACGGTATTCCGGACGTAGTCACCGTGTACAGGGACAACCGATCTACCGGTACTTCAAACAATAACACGGGGACAGTCATCGTGACCGTATGGGATCCCGGATTTCTTCGTGTTGAACAGGGTACGGTCGTACGCAACAGTCCCCCTTACACGCCCGCCATCAAGGCGCAGATAACGGTACCGCTCAGTGCGAGCAGCACGGGTAACAATTCATACGTATATATCGGCGATATTGACGGACGGGAACAGCTGTACAACGGAAAAAACTGTCGTTTGCCCGAAATTGCGATCCTTGGACGCGGACTTACCAAAGGTACAGCCGCCAGTCCGAATCCATATTACAAACGGTTTCCGGGTTTGAGTGCGAATGAAATAACCGACGGGCTTCCGCTGCCGGGAACGGACTATACGTCCGGAACGGAGGGCGTCCTGATGGCGCTCACCTGGGATCTGAACGCCGCCGGGACAGCGGACGATCCCAAACTGAAAGTGTCGTTTCTCATGGAGCACGGCGACGAATCCGTCAACACGGGCTTCACCATGTTCGACTTTGACAATGACGGCACGCAGGAAATTTGCTACCGCGACATGCTCGACCTGCGTATCATCAAAGCCAAAATTCCCTGCGTAAAACTCAATTACGTAGCCGAAGGCGCTACGGGAACGCAGGTCAACCGTCCGGATGTCATCCTGTTCAAGAGGTCGGTTCGTTCCTACACCGGATTTGAATATCCGGTCATTGCGGATATTGACGACGACGCTTCGGCCGACATCGTGGTAATGGGACGCAATCAGACCAACAATCACGACTACAGTTTCCTGTATGCCGTAGGGAACGGGGCGAAAGACAAGTTTGCGTCCGCCCTGCCGGTGTGGAATCAGTTCATGTACGATCCCTTCAAGATTCATACGGACTTGACGACTCCCACATGGCCGGCGGTAAACCGTCTGGATCCGCAATTACGCCTTCGACGGGAAATCAAGGATGCCGACAACGTGGTGATCCGGACGATTACCGATTACAATCCCTTTAACGGCACCCTGATCCAAGGCTCCTATTTTGACAAGTCGCTTCTTCCGGACTTCGAGCCGATTGTATTCCTTACCGAAGCATACATCGCGAGCCATGCGGATGTGAACGCAGCCAAACGGCCCGGGATCGTCACCGAGGGGAAGAATCACTACATGGATATTACCGTCGGAAACCGAAGTACGGCCGAAACGAATCTCTCCGCCCTTACACCCCTTGCCGTCTATCGCGGGAACAGGATTGAACATGCCAGTCGCATGACATTTTCCCTGGATACGCTGATCAATACGGAAACCGGTCGTATTGTGGGTAACGTTGCGATAAGTCCGGGTAGCGAAATAAGGGTGCGGATACCCATCCCCGATCCAACGGATGTGTATATCGTCCGTCTGGGCGACAGCAGCGAGGGAACCACCTGGAGTTTCGGAATCAACCGGACGGGCGACACGTACGCAAGCTCCGAATTTAACCAGGGTATCGGCCGGGCAAACCGTGCTTTCCGGGACTGTTACTGGCCTGACCAGGTGACGAGGGTCGCCCGCTACGGTTTGTTTGACGATTTGCTGACGGTACAGGAATTTCGTTCTGTCGAACTTGATTTTCTGGCAAACGACCAGCTGCCCGAATTGCCTGAAAATAACTTTTTCAGTTCGTTTATCCCTTCAAACAGCCTCGTCACCCTGCAACCGAAGGCCGGAGCCGTTACCGTGTCGGGGGCGGGTCGAGACAGCCGGATCATCTATCAGCACACGGGTGTCGATCCGACGGACGGCGCTCCCGTGAGTTTGACACATGCCATCGACTCGTTCCGCTACCGGCTGACTTACGTGGACGAAACCGTCGGCGCCTTCCCGCCCGGAACGTTGCAAACCGGGGAGGCGACGGTTTATGTGTATGTGATGGAAAGTACGGCGGGCGCTTTTGTCGCCTGTTACGGCGCTACGGTGAACATTGAACTGGCGGATAAACCGGAACACATCCGTTTTGACTGGTACCGGTCGGAAACCTCCGGCGACCTGACGGGACAGGGAAGGACACGGACGATGGACGCCATGACCGGCGATTCGGTCTTCTGGCTCAAGCCGGATATGAGCGGCCTTTCTGCCGTCAACGCCCCCCGTCCGGCGTTCTACAAAAGCCTGGACTTTCCGCGCGGCGAGTTGACGGTTCCCGTGGTTACGCACGAGCCCGGCGCGACAGCTACCCTGCGGTGGACGGGCATGTACAGCAGCGAATGGAAAGATCCGGCCAACTGGGTAGAGATCCGGCACGGGGCGGGCGGGCAGGAATATGAAATGCCCGTCCTGTGGACGCCGGCGTCGTGTGTGGACATCATTGTTCCTTCCGGCGTAGAAAGGTATCCGGAACTGACGGCGCCGGTCATCTGTCGTAACATTGCGATGAAAGACCGTGCGTTGCTCAAGAACCCGCACCTGCTGCAATACGACAGCGTGCAAGTGGAACTCAAACCGAACCCGTTGGAAAGAGACCGTTTCATCATGATTTCGGCGCCGCTGAAGGACATGTATTCGGGAGACTACTATCTCGGAGACAACAACCCGTTACCCCGTTGGGGCGACACGTACATGAATCTTTTCCAGCAGGCGAATCCCGCTTCGGGAGGAAAAGCCGAAGCCAACAGGTTTACGGCCACGTTTGGCCGCCTGGATCAAAGCCTGCCGCAGGGAACAGCTTTCAACCTGCGGGTAACGACTACGACGGCAACGAAGGATGCCCCCTGGATTTTCCCGCGAACGAACAGTTACTATATGAGCGGAGACGGCGTGCGCTTTCCGGCGTCCGGAAATTTTCAGCGGGCGGAAGGGCACCGTTTCATTATCAACGACGCTGTACTGCTTCCGGACACCACGTTTGCGATTACTGTCACCGGCGACCTGCCCGAAGGGAATCTGGTACAGGTCGTGAATCCATACTTTGCCTTTCTGGACGTCACGAAGTTTTTACGCGGAAACAGTGCATCGCTTTCCCAGGCCGGATACATCACCTGGGACGGTTACATAGACAACAGTTTCACGGCGGTTTCCACGCAGGGCAACCGGTATCTGTACACCTCTCCCGCTCCGTCGTCGACGCCGAATCTGATCCAGCCGCTGCAATCCTTCTTTGTCCAGAAGAGCCATCCCGGGTCGACCCTTTCATCCGTGCGCATGTCTCCGAACTGGACGACGACGAAAAGAGAATCGCAGGTAGTTTTCCGTGCAGCAGCGGAAGCGGAGGAGCACGGCGTCCTGCGCATCAAGGCCACGCAGGGAACCGGGACGAGTTACGCGATCTTGCAGTATCACGGGGACGCTTCTCCGGACTTTCGGAGCGATGAAGACATACGCACCCTTTTCTATGACGAAATCCCGTTGACGCTGTATTCGCTGACCGACCGGAAGGAGGCTTTGTCCATTCAGGCCAGCAATGATTTCCACTCCCGGCAGACAGACCTGGGATTGCGTGTCAGAAATGCAGGCGAGGTGAAACTGACATTTTCAGAACTGGAGACGTTCGGTCACGACGTATACCTGACGGACAGGGAGCGAAACGTGGAAATCAATCTGCGGGAGCATCCTGAATATACGTTCACGTTGAGCCTCTACATGTCGCCGGACAGGCAACCGGTTGAATTGAACGACCGTTTCTCGCTGCGGATGGATTACACGGGCGCCGGTTTGGCGACGCATCAGGCAGTTGCATCCTCCTGTACCGTATCCGCTTCGGAAGGCGCCATTCATGTGCACTCCACATCGGGACTGATCCGTGATCTGCAAATATATGCCATGAACGGCGTTCCGATATACGGCCGTTCTGCGGCTGCCGACCACTTTCGTGTGCCGGTGCAGCGCGGACAGACATACGTTGTCAAAATCCGCAAGGAGGACGAAACGTATGAAGTACGGAAAGTGTGGGTGCAATAGTTGACGACGGGAGAATCTTGTACGCAACCGTTCTTTTTGGATTTTCATCGTACGAAGTAAACTTCAAGAGTCTTTTTTTGAAGTTTATTTCGTGCGATGCAAGTTCCAGCGTAATAGTTTCGCAATACGCAGGCAAGAAAAACAGCATGTCGCTGGCAGGGACGAAGGCAAGGAACCGCACGCCCTTCGGACACCTCTCCACAGGATTCGTACATGAAAGCCTCACCGGAGGCTGGCGGAGACAGTGAGTGACACTCGAAAGTCCCGCCGGGGGGTCGATGCGGGCAGCATGTTCGTATGGCAGGCGGTTTGTTTGAGGAAGAAGCATCCGGTATTTCCCCTGCATGAACCGGAAAAGGAAAGGCTCCCGATGCGCGAATTATATTCCACAGTGAAAAAAATGTCTATCTTTACGGCTCAATCATTCAATACATAGTATAAACATAAACAGTAACACATCATGAGCATGAACACTCTTTTGGCGGGATTAGGCGCACTGTCTTTACTGGCAACCGCCTGCACGCAGCCGTCGTTGAAAGATGGCGTGGCGGACGAAACAAGAACAAACAAGTATTACGTGGCGGCGTATATCTG
>JAITQL010000098.1 GCA_031288935.1 Tannerella sp. | reverse complement strand
CTGGAACGCATCTTACATCCGTTGGAACGCATTTTACATCCGTTGGAATGCATCTTACATTCGCTGGAACGCATCTTACATCCGTTGGAGCGCATTTTACATCCGCTGGAACGCATCTTGCATACGCTGGAACGCATCTTGCATACGCCGGAAGCCATCGTACTGCCGGATGTGGATGCGCCGACAGCAGAAGTTACATGCGAAGACAATGAAACATTTCCCCGCCATTCTCAATTCTCGATTCCCCGGATTGTTTCACTGTGTTTGCAAGGACGGGGCGCGGTGTTCCTTTCGGAATAGCTGTTACCGAATGGGAAGCCGAAGACATAACCTCATGCGGTAACAGCAAATATAAATCAATTTCACGCGATAAATAACCTTCCGTTTGATGATCCGGCATCCTTGGTTTACGACCCGAATCGAATGGATGAACATCCCGGTTTGAGCCTTTGAATCATTGAATCCGGGCATGGAAAGCTTGGAAGTTAATGTTGACTAAAACAAATAGGCATTGCATAGTAGCGTCAGGTATTCTATTTATCTTTGACGCCGGAAAAAATCGGGTTCGATGTAATAAAAGCAGTATATATGCGTCTGATAGAATACAGAACATTTCAAAAGAGGAATAAATGATGATTATCCAATTGAAAGGAATCAATAAAACGTACGACAACGGCGCACCTCTGCATGTCCTTAAAGGAATTGATCTGGACATTGAAAGGGGTGAAATGGTCTCCATCATGGGCGCTTCCGGGTCAGGTAAAAGCACGTTGCTGAATATTTTGGGCATCCTGGATACGTATGACGTGGGGACGTACTGCCTGCACGACCAGTTGATCTGGAAACTGAGCGAAGCGCGGGCAGCAGAGTTGCGTAACCGGATGATCGGTTTTATCTTTCAGTCTTTCAACCTGATTTCATTCAAGAACGCCATGGAGAACGTGGCGCTTCCGCTGTATTACCAGGGCGTATCGCGGAGAAAACGGAATGCGCTGGCGCTGGAATATCTGGACAAGGTCGGGCTGAAAGACTGGGCGGAACATATGCCGAACGAAATGTCCGGAGGTCAAAAGCAGCGGGTTGCCGTTGCACGCGCCCTGATTGCCCGGCCGCAAATCATCCTGGCCGACGAACCGACCGGCGCCCTGGACAGCGTGACAACGGTCGAGGTGATGCAGTTGCTGCGCCAGGTGAACCGGGAAGGTATGACCATCATCATTGTGACGCACGAATCTTCCGTGGCTGATGCAACCGACCGCATCATCCGCCTGAAAGACGGCATTATTGAACGAATCGACAAGGGCGCGGGGCATGTTTGATTTTGACGATTTCCGCGAGATATGGAGCACCATGAAGAAAAACAAGCTCCGTACGTTCCTGACCGGGTTTTCGGTCGCGTGGGGAATTTTCATGCTCATCGTCCTGCTGGCCGCCGGGAACGGACTGGGCAACGGCATTGCGTACAACTTTCGCGACATGGCCGAAAATACGGTCACCTGCTGGCCCCGTTACACGACGATGCCTCACAAGGGCTTTCAACCCAACCGGCGCATTGAATTTACCGAAAGGGACGTCTTTGCCATCAAGCGCGACCACCCGGAAGTGAACCTGATTTCACCGGTCAACTCCCGCAGCGATACGCTTTCGTTTGAAAAAGAGTATATGACGATTGACCTGCAAGCCGTCTATCCGGCCTTTTCATCCATCATTTTCTTGCCCATTCATGCCGGAAACGGACGCTTTATCAATGAAATTGATTTGATGCAGCGGCGGAAAGTCATCGTGATTACGCCGCGCATGTCTCAAGTGTTGTTCCGCGACAGTATTCCTCCGCTGGGACAGTATGTCAGGCTCGGCAGCCTGATGTTCCAGGTCATCGGCATTTATCAGGACGACAACAAGGGGCTGAATGCGCCGGCCTACATTCCTTTTACAACAGGCCAAATGCTGTTCGACAGCGGCTACCGGGTCAGGAATATCCGCTTTACGCTGAACGGAGTGGATACGGAGAACGCCTCGGAAGCCTTTGAAGACCGTTTCCGCAGACGGCTGGCGCGGCATCACCGGTTCGACCCGGACGATAAAAACGCGATCGGGATGTGGAGCACGGGCAACGAGTTTCGCATGTGGCAGGGCATGACAAACGGAATCGCCCTGTTTATCTGGATCATCGGCATCGGCACGTTGATGGCGGGCATTGTCGGCGTGAGCAACATCATGCTGATTACCGTTCGCGAACGTACCCGGGAATTTGGAATCCGCAAGGCCATCGGCGCCAGGCCGGCTTCGATCCTGCGACTGATTATCGTCGAATCCGTACTGGTGACGGCTATTTTCGGATACGTTGGCATGGTGTCGGGCATCGGCTTGACGGAACTGGTCAGTCATTTCATGGAAATGGCGGAGGCGGGAGCGTCGGGCGGCCCTCAATCGGGCAATAACATGAGTATTTTCCGCAACCCGACGGTGAATCTGGGCGTATCGCTCTCGGCAACCGCCTTGCTGGTGGTGGCCGGCGTGGTGGCCGGATATTTCCCGGCGCGTAAAGCGGTGAAGATTCCGGCGATCGAAGCAATAAGAACCGAATAACCGAATAAAAGCAAGATGTATGTTTGATATAGACCGGTGGATAGAAATATGGGTGACGATCACCCGTAATAAAACGCGCAGCCTGCTGACGTGCTTCGGCGTTTTCTGGGGCATCCTGATGCTGGTCATCCTGCTGGGATCGGGCAGGGGAATGAAGAACGGGGTTCTGGGAAATTTCGAGGGATTCGCCACCAATTCGGTGTTCTTCTATGCAGACCGCACAAGCGAACCCTACAAGGGTTTTAACAAGGGACGCTGGTGGAGCATGCGCAACCGCGACATCGAAAGCATCCGGCACAATGTCGACGCAATCGAAAATCTTTCGCCGATCATCTGGGGCGCCCGCGGCGAAAAAAACATTGTCTTCGGACAAATAACGGGGACGTTCGGCGTCAAGGGCGTCATGCCGGGTTTTTTCCAGATCGAGACGCAGGAGATTCATTACGGCCGTCTGCTGAACGACATCGACACGCAGGAGAAACGGAAAGTCTGCCTCATCGGGACGAAAGTCAACGAAACGCTTTTCCGCAACGAAAATCCCTGCGGGAAGTACATCCGCGTGAACGGGTTGTACTATCAGATCGTAGGCGTGATCAAAGCCAGGTCGTCCAACATCAACATCGGCGGGCGTTCGGAAGAGTCGGTTTTCCTGCCGTTCACTACGTTGCAGCAGACGCAGAACCAGGGCGACCTGTTCCATTTCATGGCCGTCAGCGTTGAACGGGGCTTCCCCGTGCAGGCTGTCATCGACGAGATTACGGCGATTCTGAAAACACAAAACGAAATCGCCCCCACCGACCCGCAAGCCGTAGGCGTTGCCAATCTGGCCGCACAGTTTGCCATGTTCGAAATGCTCTTCACCGGCATTGACATCCTGGTCTGGCTGGTGGGGATGGGGACGCTGCTGGCCGGAATCATCGGCGTGAGCAACATCATGATGGTGACGGTCAGGGAGCGCACGAAAGAAATCGGCGTGCGGAGGGCGTTGGGCGCAAAACCGTTCAACATCATTTCGCAGGTCATGAGCGAGAGCCTCCTGCTGACGGCCTTGGCCGGACTGATGGGCTTGAGTCTGGGCGTCTTTCTGCTGGACTTGGTGAGCCGGCTGCTGGCCGCCCAGCCCTCCGAAGGCGAAGGGAGATTCTTTACGAATCCCGAAGTAAACATTCAAACAGCCGTAGCCGCTACGGTCGTGCTGTTGTTCAGCGGACTGCTGGCCGGACTGATACCGGCCTGGCGGGCTATGCAAATCAAGGCGATTGACGCCATCCGGGAAGAATAATTTAAATACATAAACATATTAGCTCATGAAGAATCGTTTAATAAAAAAGATCATGCGTACCATCCTGCTGTCGCTTATCGTAGCGGCCGTGATCGGTACATTTTATTTCCTGTGGAAAAAAGCGCAGCCGGTGACCGTCCAGTACGAGATCGTCACGCCGAAACGCGATACGGTTGAAACCAAAACGGTAGCGACCGGCAACGTCGAACCGCGCTACGAAGTCCTGATCAAGCCCCAGATTTCGGGTATCATCTCCGAACTGTCGAAGGAAGCCGGACAGATGGTGACGGCGGGCGAAATCATTGCCCGCATCAAGGTCATTCCCGAAATGGTACAACTCAACAGCGCCGAATCGCGCGTCAACCTGTCGGAAGTCTCGCTGAAGCAAGTAGAAGAAACCTTCCGGCGCGATGAACAGCTCTACAATCAGAAAGTTATTTCCACCGAAGAATACGAAATCTCCAAGGCTACGTATCTGCGTGCGAAGGAAGAACGCAACAGCGCCCAGAATGCGCTGGAAATCATTCGCGACGGAATTGCCAAAAACTCCAATATGGCAAGTACGACACAGATACGAAGCACCATCACGGGGATGATTCTCGACATTCCGGTCAAGGTAGGAAACTCCGTGATCCAGAGCAATAACTTCAACGACGGGACAACGATTGCATCGGTAGCCAACATGAAGGATATGATTTTCCGCGGCAACGTCGACGAAACGGAAATCGGCCGCATCAACGAAGGCATGCCGATCAAGCTGACCATCGGCGCCCTCGAAAACCAGTCGTTCGAAGCCCGTCTGGAATACGTTTCGCCCAAAGGCGTCGAGAAAAGCGGCGCCATCCAGTTTGAAATCAAAGCCGCGGTGACGATTCCCGAAGGCGCGTTCATCCGCGCCGGATACAGCGCCAATGCGGAGATCGTGCTCAAACGCGCCGAAGACGTACTGACCGTTCCCGAAAGCACGGTTGAATTTCACGGCGATTCGGCGTTCGTCTACCTGCTCAAGGATGAAAAACCCGAACAGGTCTTCGAGCGTTACCACATTCAAACCGGCCTGAGCGACGGCGTCAAGATTGAAATCAAAGACGGTTTGACGACCGGGAATCAAATCCGCGGTTCCGGCATTGATCCGAAGAAAAAGAAATAATCATCCGAAAACAGACCCTGTATGAAAAGAATCAAAAACCGTTTCTCCGTTGCCGGCCTGCTGTTCGGCCTGTGCCTTTCGGCCGCGGCGCAGCAGGCATGGACGCTGGAAGCCTGCATCCTCCATGCCGTCGAACACAATATCCAGCTCAAGCAGCGCGAACAGGAACAGGCTGCCCGCGAAATCGAACTCCATACGAGCCAGAACAGCTGGCTGCCCAACCTGAACGCCGGGCTGGGACAGAACCAGGATTTCGGGCGGTCGCCTTCGAAAGACGGCCTCATCGTCGAGCGAAACTCGGCCAACTCGTCCGCCAGTCTTCAAACGAGCATGCCCGTGTTCGACGGCTTCCGTATTCCGAACGACATTGCCGCCCGCCGTCTCAACCTCCAGGCCGCTACCGAAGCGCTGAACAAGGCAAAGGACGACCTGGCCGTCGGCGTTGCCTCCTATTTCCTGCAGACGCTTTACAACAAGGAAATCCGTCAGATTGCCGAGTTGCAGGTAGCCTTCACGGCCGGACAGGTGCGCAAGACCGAAGCGCTTGTCAACGCCGGCAAAGTACCGGCTTCGCAACTCTACGACATCAAGGCGCAGTGGGCGAAGGACGAGGCCACGCTCACCGAAGCGCGCAACAACGTCAGCCTCGCCCTGCTCGACCTGGCGCAGTCGCTCGAACTGGAACATTTCAGCAGCGACTTCGACATCGTTGCACCGGAGATCGACGATCCCATCCTCGCACTGGCCTCAAGCCTGCTGCCACCCGACCATATCTATGAAAGCGCCGTCACCGTCAAGCCGCAGATCAAAGAGCAGGAATACCTGCTCGAAAGCCAGAAGAAGATGCTTCTGGTGGCGCAGTCCGGTTACTATCCCAAGCTCAACCTGAACGCCAGTTACAGCAACGGCTACTACCGTTATTCGGGCGGCGAGGACATCGTCAACGTGCCCTTCGGCGACCAGTTGCGCCAGAATGAACGCAAAACTATCGGTTTGAGCCTGACGATCCCGATATTCAACCGTTTTGAAGTGCGCAACAGCGTCCGTTCGGCGCGCGTGGCCATCGTCAACCGCGAACTGATGCTCGAAAGCGCCCGGAAGACGCTTTACAAGGAAATCCAGCAAGCCTACTTCAACGCCACCGCCGCACAGGAGAACTACACTGCTTCCGGCAAATCGGTCGAAGCCGGCAAGGAAGCGTTTACGTATGCCGAAGAACGGTATTCGGCCGGAAAAAGCTCCGTCTTCGAATACAACGAAGCCAAGACCAAGTACGCACAAAGTCTTTCCACGCAGGCGCAGGCAAAGTACAACTTCATCTTCCGCGCCAAAATCCTGGACTTCTATAACGGCAAACCGATCACGCTTTGACGGAATCTTTAAACTCTTGAACGTTGAATCTTCGATTTGGGCGGTGCGGATAACTTTTCAACACCGCCCTTGTTTTTTCTCCCGTTTTCTTTTATGTCTTCAGGAAAAGGCGTTTCTTTGCAGGTATGATCAACGAAACGATATTGGAAAAGCTCAAAGTACTGGCCGAGTCGGCAAAGTACGACGTGTCGTGCGCAAGCAGCGGGACGGTTCGACGGAATCCGTCCGGCGGATTGGGAAATACCGTCGGCGGAATGGGCATTTGCCATAGCTTTACGGAAGACGGACGGTGCGTGTCGCTGCTCAAGATCATGCTTACCAACGTCTGCATCTACGATTGCGCCTACTGCATTAACCGGCGGACGAATGATATTCGCCGGACTACGTTTGCCGTGAGCGAACTGGTGGAACTGACCGTCGAATTTTACCGCCGCAACTATATCGAAGGCCTGTTCCTCAGTTCGGGCGTGGTACGCAACCCCGACTATACGATGGAACGGATGGTGCGCGTGGTAAAAGACCTGCGTACGGTGTACGGCTTCAACGGCTACATCCACCTGAAGAGTATTCCCGGATGCAGCCGCGAACTCGTAGACGATGCCGGCCTGTATGCCGACCGCATGAGCGTGAATCTGGAAATCCCCAGCGAAGACAATCTCAAGCTGCTGGCGCCGGAGAAGAATTACCAGACCGTGTTTGCTCCCATGCGCTACATACAGCAGGGGATGTTGCAGAGCCTCGAAGATCGCCGCCGATTCCGACATGCGCCCCGCTTCGTGCCTGCGGGACAAAGTACGCAGCTGATCGTTGGCGCGACGCCCGAAAACGATTCCGACATCCTCCGCATTTCCTCCGCCCTTTACCGGCGCCCAAGCATGAAGCGCGTCTATTATTCCGGCTACATCCCCGTCAATGCCTACGATACGCGCCTGCCTGCCGTCAAACAGGTTCCGCTGGTGCGCGAAAACCGGCTCTATCAGGCCGACTGGCTGATGCGTTTCTATGAATTTCGTGCCGAGGAGATCGCCGACGACCACTACCCGAACCTTGACCTGGAGGTAGATCCAAAGCTGGCCTGGGCGCTGCGCCACCCCGAACAGTTCCCGGTCGACATACACACGGCCGAGTATGCCATGCTGCTGCGCGTGCCGGGCGTCGGGGTGAAGTCGGCCAAACTGATTCTGGCTTCGCGGCGTTACGGGCGGCTGACTTCCGAACAGCTAAGGAAAATCGGCGTGGTCATGAAGAAGGCGCAGTATTTCATTACCTGCCGCGAACTGGCCATGCATACGGTGAACGAGTTGACACCCGAATACGTGCGCCGGACGCTGACGGAGCCGAAGAAACGCAAGATGCTGCAAGACCGGCGCCAGTTATCCATTCTTTTCCCCGACTGAACGGTGATGACGGTGTTTTATTACGACCACACGTTCGAGGGACTGCTGACCGCCGTGTTTGATGCGTACAGTCGCAAGACGTTTCCGGACAGGCTGCTGAAGCCGGGCGAGCCGGCGCCCCTGTTTACGGACGAGACGCATACGGTCGTCACGCGCGAAGACTGTGCCGCACGTGTCCGGACGGCCTTGCAGCAGAAGCTGCCGCACGAGGTGTGCAACATGCTGATGCACGTCTGGCTGTCGGAGCTGGCGGGCAGCGACGAACTGCTGTTCCGCTACATCCGCAAGACCTTTGACCGGAAGCAAACGGTTTCCCTTAACTTTGGAGATGACGACGTGCTGGAGGTACAGAAGATCGCCCGGAAGGTGTCGCACGAAGCACTTTACCTCAAGCAGTTTCTCCGCTTCCAGAAAGCGGCGGACGACGTGTTCTTTGCGCCCGTGCGTCCCCGGTACAACGTACTGCCATTGACCGTCGACCATTTTGCAGACCGTTTTGCCGACCAGCAGTGGGTTATCTACGACCTGCGACGCAAGTACGGCTATTATTACGATCTGCATTGCCCCCGCGAAGTTACCTTTACACTCGAAACCGACGCTCTGCTCAGCGGCAGGCTGGACGAGGCGATGATGGCCGAAGACGAGAAACTGTTTCAAGACCTCTGGAAAGGCTATTTCACGGCGCTCACCATCAAGGAACGTCTCAACCCCCGCCTGCAACGTCAGCACATGCCCGTCCGCTTCTGGCAAGACCTGACGGAAAAACAGTGAATTGCACATATCAGGAGGCCTGATTCAAAGATTCAAAGA
>JAITQL010000197.1 GCA_031288935.1 Tannerella sp. | reverse complement strand
CCGGAAAGTTCGGCGACCTCGCCGGAAAGTTCGGCGACCCGGCCGGAAAGTTCGGCGACCCGGCCGGAAAATGCGGCGACCCGGCCGGAAAATGCGGCGACCCGGCCGGAAAGTTCGGCGACCCGGCCGGAAAGTTCGGCGACCCGGCCGGAAAGTTCGGCGACCCGGCCGGAAGTTTCGGCGACCCGGCCGGAAAGTTCGGCGACCCGGCCGGAAAATGCGGCGACCCGGCCGGAAAGTTCGGCGACCTCGCCCGTGATGGCGGAGACATCTCCCGCGACGGCGGACATATCTCCCGCGACGGCGGAGACATCTCCCGCAACGGCGGAGACCTCTCCCGAAAGCGCGGAGACCTCTCCCGAAAATGCGGAGACCTCTCCCGAAAACGCGGAGACCTCTCCCGAAAATGCGGAGACTTCTCCCGAAAACGCGGAGACCTCTCCCGAAAGCGCGTTTTGGAAACAGTCCGGCAATCCCGTTTTTAATTCCGTCGAATTGGATGGAATTATACTTTATGCGGGACGGTTTTGTGCATTGCACCTGTCCCGTTGGGGACAGGCTCCATGCACAAAACCGTGCCGCGGGATGGATAATACATTCAACGCAGCAGCAAGGACGACTCAATCTGCAATATTAAACAGATGATTATGTATGAAACAGAGATGAAACTGAATGAACTTACAGCCGTCTTGCGCACGGCAAGGATACAGGGCGACGGGGCGGTGGCGATTTCAGGCGTCGAGTCCGACTCGCGGAAAGTGACGGAGGGGATGCTGTTTGTGGCCGTCCGGGGCGTCACCGTCGACGGGCACGACTTTATCGCCAGGGCGGTGGAACAGGGCGCAGCGGCCATCGTGTGCGAACGGACGCCGGAGGGATGGACGGGAGAGACGCCCGCGGTGGTGACGCCGGATACGGCCGGGGCGCTGGGGCTGCTGCTCGACGCCTGGTACGGCCATCCGTCGGCGCAGCTCAAGCTGGTGGGCGTAACGGGCACCAACGGGAAAACGACGGTCGCCACGCTGCTCTACGACCTCTTCCGCCGCCTGGGATACCGGGCGGGACTGCTCTCCACCGTCTGCAACCGTATCGACGGCCGGGCGATCCCGGCTACGCATACCACGCCAGACCCCGTGGCGCTGCACGCCCTGCTGGCGCAAATGGTGGACGCCGGGTGCGACTATGCCTTTATGGAGGTCAGTTCGCACGCCGCAGACCAGCAGCGCATCAGCGGACTGACCTTTGCCGGGGGCATCTTCACCAACCTGACGCGCGACCATCTGGACTATCACGGAACGGTGGAAAACTACCTGACGGCCAAAAAGAAATTCTTTGACGGCCTGCCCGCCGCGGCCTTCGCCCTCACCAATGAAGACGACCGGTCGGGGCACGTGATGCTCCAGAACACCGCCGCCCGAAAGTATGCGTATTCGTTGCAGACGATGGCCGACTTCCGGGGAAAGGTTGTCGAATCGCACATCGAGGGCACCGAACTGCAGGTGAACGGGCGGGAGGTGAACGTGCATTTCACGGGACGGTTCAATGCGTATAACCTGCTGGCGGTCTACGGCGCGGCCGTCGCGCTGGGACAGGAGGCGGAAGAGACGCTGGTGGCGCTCAGCCTGCTGCGCCCCGTGGCCGGACGGTTCGAGACAATCGCCTCGCCGGACGGCTATACGGCCATCGTGGACTATGCGCATACGCCGGACGCGCTGACGAACGTGCTGAACGGCATCCGGGAGGTGCTGAACGGCGACGGCCGCATCATCACCGTCGTGGGCGCCGGCGGCAACCGCGACCGGGGGAAACGCCCGCTGATGGCCAAGGAAGCCGTCCGGCACAGCGACCGGGTGATTCTGACCTCGGACAATCCGCGCTTTGAAGACCCCGACGCCATCATCGCCGACATGACCGCCGGACTGGACGGCCGCGAACTGCAACGCACGCTGTGCATCACCGACCGCCGGCAGGCGATCAGGACGGCCGTGCAGCTGGCGCGGAAGGGGGATCTCATCCTGGTGGCCGGCAAGGGACACGAGGATTACCAGGACGTCAAGGGGGTGAAATATCCCTTCGACGACCGGGACGTACTGAAACAGATTTTTGCAAACCGGTAAAACGGACAACAGATGAGTATAATCAAACACATATCGCTCACGGGGCTGCTGGACAAATACAGCCTGGAATGGGACTTGTACGGAGACGTAAACATCCTTGTCGGGATCAACGGCAGTGGAAAAACTACCATCCTGCGATGCCTGGACGCGCTGCTTTCGGAAAAACATGCCTACCTGAAGCATCTGGATATCGGAGTGGAAGTCACGCTGTGCGACGGCTCCCGCATCGCCTATCCCGGACAGCCGGGCGCCGGCCGCGCGCCGCTGCCGCCCGTCAGTCACGAATACATCACGACGTTCGACGTGCCCCTGAAGGACAAGCGGGGCCTCCGGCAGAACGAAACGCCGCTGGACAAGGAGTTGCAGAGCGTGATCTATTCCATCGGAAACCAGCGGAAATCGTTCTCGAACTACCGGTTCAAGGCAACGAACTTCCCGGAATCCGCCGGCGAGGTGAACCGGCGGATCGACACCCTGTTCACCCTGACCGACCGCCTCTTTGCCGAAACGGGGAAGCGGATCGAAATCAACCGGGAGGACAACAGCCTGGGCTTCCGGAAAGACGAGGCCGTCATCCCGCTCGAGAGGCTCTCGTCCGGCGAAAAACAGCTGCTCGTGATCCTTTTCACCCTCTTCCTCATGGAAGACGAGCCTTACCTGCTGCTGATGGACGAGCCGGAAATATCCCTGCACATCGGCTGGCAACAGCAGCTGATCGACGTGATCCGGACGCTGAATCCCCATGTACAGCTCGTCATGGCCACCCATTCGCCCTCGATCTTCGGCGACGGATGGGGCGACAGACTGTTTTTTACGGAAGACCTGATCCAACTGCCATGATTGCGGAGAGAAAGGATGCACATTACAGGGAACTGGCCTTGTACTACCGGAACAGGGCGAAGTTGAGAAGGCGGACGGCGGCCGTTCACCTGGAATCGGATTTCGACCGGATATTCTGGCAGCACGTCTTCGGACATTTCCTGCCTTCGTGCCGCTTCGACTACATCACCTATTCCCGCACCGTGAAGGGTAACAGGGCTACGGGGTGCCAGACCTGCCTGAAGTATCACCGGCTGGGATGCCTGTCGAAGGAGTTTTTCATTTGCATAGACAGCGATTACCGTTACCTGCTTCAGGAAAAGGGGATGGATACGGATCATTTTATTTTCCAGACCTACACGTACTCTCTGGAGAATCACTACTGCCATCCGTCAAACGTCGAACGTGTGTTCCCGGAACTGGGACTGCAAAACACGCTGTTCGATTTCACGTCGTTTCTGAAGCGATACTCGCGGGCGCTGTACGGCCTGTTTCTCTATCACCTGCACTCCCTGTCCCGGAAAGACGGGCGGTTCCTGCCCGGCGGGGCGGACGGGTTCAATGCCTGCCTGAGAGTGGCGTGCACAAGTCCGGACGAAGACCGGATCGTTGCCGACGTGCAGCGGCGTGCAGACCGCAGGCTGTCGGAGCTGCAGCGGATGTATCCGGAAGTACGGCCGGAGGCGCTGAAAGAGAAGTACGGAAAACTGGGCGTGAGCGCAGAGAATGCCTACCTGTATTTCAGGGGGCATCACGTGCTTGACCAGACGGTTTTGCGGATCATGGCCGGCGTGAGAGACCGGCTGGATGCCCGCCGAACCCGCACCCTGCCGGGCGGGGAGCACGAAGTCCGTTTTGCGCGCGGGCGGGAAGAGCGCATGGAAACGTGCCTGCTGAAGGAGATTCCTTTCGGCCGGTATCCCGAAATAATCCACATCGAAAAAGACATAAACGCTTTTTTCTTTAATTGAAGTCATTATGCTATACGAATTATTTAACTACCTTGACCTGCAATTTGATTTTCCCGGCGCGGGCGTCTTCCGGTACATCTCGTTCCGGGCCATTTCGGCGCTGGTGTGTTCACTCATCCTCTCGACCGTGTTCGGGCGGCACATCATCAACCTGCTGCAGCGGATGCAGGTCAGGGAGGTCTTCCGCAACCTGGATATCGAAGACCGGACAAGCAAGAAGGGAACGCCCACCATGGGCGGCATTATCATCATCATCGCCATCGTTGTTCCGACGCTGCTCTTTGCCCGGCTGAACAACGTGTACACGGTCGTCATGCTCGTCACGACGCTGTGGCTGGGCTGCCTGGGTTTCGTGGACGACTACATCAAGGTGTTCAAGAAGGACAAGGCCGGATTGCACGGACGGTTCAAGATCGTGGCGCAGGTAAGCCTCGGACTGATCGTCGGACTGATCCTGTTCTTCAGCCCGGAGGTTGTGATCCGCGAAAACATGGAAGTCCGCAATTCCGAGGGCAACACGATCGAGGACGTCCGGTTTCATCCCCAGCACGCCAAATCGGCGAAGACGACCATTCCGTTTTTCAAGAACAACAATTTCGACTACGCCTGGCTGGTAAGCTGGGCGGGCAACTGCAAAACCGAAGCGACGTGCCTGCTGTTTGTACTTGTGGTGATCTTTCTCGTGACGGCCGTATCCAACGGGGCGAATCTGACGGACGGACTGGACGGTCTGGCGGCGGGCAGCTCCGCCATCATCGGAACAGCCCTGGGGATTCTGGCCTATACGTCGTCGCACATCGAGTTTGCTTCTTTCCTGAACATCATGTTCATTCCGAGGGCCGAGGAACTGGTGATCTTTGCGGCGGCCTTTATCGGCGCCACGATCGGCTTCCTCTGGTACAACGCCTATCCGGCGCAGATCTTCATGGGCGACACGGGCAGTTTGACGCTGGGCGGCATCATTGCCGTCTTCGCCGTTCTGATCCGCAAGGAACTGCTGATCCCGATCCTGTGCGGCATCTTTCTGGCCGAAAACCTGTCGGTGATGATGCAGGTAGCCTGGTTCAAGTATACGAAGAAAAAATACGGCGAAGGCCGCCGTATCTTTAAAATGACGCCGCTGCATCATCATTTCCAGAAGTCGGGAGAGGGTTCGGGAGCGCTGATCGGGCGTCCCCGCCACGCCATTCCCGAATCCAAAATCACAGTCCGCTTCTGGCTGATCGGCATCATTCTGGCGGCAATCACATTAATCACATTAAAAATTAGATAGGGTGCAATTCAACAGCGTGCAATTCAAACTGTCATCAGTTAATCCCCCTCCGAACGGGGGATTCCGTTCCTTGTCGACAGGATTTCGTTCCGTGTCGACAAAATTCTGTTCCTTGTCGACAGGATTTCATTTCCTGTCGACAAAATTCCATTTCCTGTCGACAGGATTTTGTTTCCT
>JAITQL010000026.1 GCA_031288935.1 Tannerella sp. | reverse complement strand
CGGCGATTATCACCGAAGCCCTGAAGGGGCGCAAGCCCGGTTTCATAACTGCTCGCGCCCTTTCAGGGCTTGGGTATTGTCGCGTCATCTTACACAGGGCGTTGCCCTGTACTACTGCTTAAAGGGCGTTGCCCTTCCGCTGTTTGCAGGGACGGGCGGTTGTTTGGGCAATGGCCGCGCCGCCATTCCGTAAAACCTCTCCCCCTGCCCCTCTCCACAAGAGAGGGGAGCGAGGGATTCCGGCACACGCGGTTTAACACCTCGTCCAAACAGGGGACTTTGTGATTCAGGGATTCGCCGGTATGGAATCCCCCCTGAGCTATTTTTTGTTTTGGATCAGGTGGTATCCGATACGGCAGTAGAGGCATTTCTTTTTTTCGCAGTATTCGCGTCGCAGCTGGATGATGGCTTGCGTATCGGCGGCGTTCTTCAGCTGCACGCCGGCTTTCGTGAACGGTGTGACGACGCTGTTACGCTCCGGGGCGAGCTGTTCCAGCAACTGCAACGCCCGCTGACCGTATTCGGGCTGCCGTTTCCTCTTTCCCCAGGCAAACAGCAGGGGGACTGCCGTATTTATCAGCACCGTGCACGTGGCCTTGACGCCGACGGCTTTCTTCTTCGGCGGCGAAACAGGCCCGAAATGATAATGCGTTTCCCAGTATTCGGACAGGGGCACGTTGAAGCGCTCCTTCAACACGTCGGCCTGTGCATTTTCCAGTATTTCGGAAAACAGGGTATCGTTTGCCGTCCAGACGGCCGCCAGCTGCGCCAGCCGGATGTGCGGGAAATTGACGGGGCGCGTCCGCAGGTTCCTGAACAGAAATCCTTCGATCGGCGTCAGGCCGTATTTCTTTTGCAGAAACAGATATTCCCGCTGCAAGAGCTGGTAATACGGATCGTCGCCCGCTTCGGCCAGCAAACCGGCCTGTCCGAAGAGCAGCGCCTCGACGGAAAGAGGGTTGTCCCGCTGTTTGCGGATGCAGTGAAAAGGAAGACTTTTGGCCAGCCATTCAAAGGCGTCGCTGTTGGTTCCGAAGCCGAAGTTGCGCATCAGCGTGATGTAAAAGACTTCGTTCCAGTCGTCGGCATACTGTTTCAGGAGGGCGAAAACGGCCTCCGTTTTCCGTTCCAGCCGTTCACTGACCAGGGCGGTGAGCCAGGCCGAGAGGTGGAGGGGTTCGACTTCGCGGATGTGTTCGAGGCAAGGCGTCGGCGTATCGCGCGAAAGCAGCCACTCGATGTGTTCCCTCACGCCGGAGGGCACGCGGATGACCGCCTGCCGGATCCTTTCGCCGTTAGTCCGGCAGACCGGCGCATCGTCTTCTTCGACGACGTGCAGGATCACCGCGTCGTATGCCGGATCCCGGTCGTGGTGATGAACACGCCAGTCGGATGCCTTGTGATGAATCTCCACGCATCCGGCCCAGACGGTATCCGCGATGCGGATTTTCGCGTTGAAAAAGTCCGGCCCCGCGTCCTGATGCTGGATTCCGGGGTCGATGACGGCGACCGGAGCGCCGTCTTCCGTACAACACAAACCGGCCTCGTCATACAGCTTGTATTTCCACGCATAATGCAATAAACGTTCCATGATTTTATCTGTCTTTCAAAATTAAATGCTCAAATCTAATACAAAATCTTTATATTTGCACCCTTATGACGCACAAAATTAATAGGGAAACAGATTTTAATCATATAATCAATGAAAATAGCTCTTATAGGTTATGGAAAGATGGGAAAAGCCATCGAGGAAATCGCATTGAAACGGGGGCACGAAATCGTGTCGGTCATAGATGTGGATAACAGGGACGACCTCCGTTCGGAAGCGTTCCGAAGCGCGGATGCCGCGATTGAGTTTTCGACGCCGGCAGCGGCGTTCGACAACTTTATGGCGTGCTTTGCAGCGGATATTCCCGTGGTAGCGGGAACGACCGGCTGGCTGAAACGGATGGGCGAAGTGCGCTCCGTGTGTAAAAAGGAAGGGAAGACCTTCTTCTACGCCTCGAATTACAGCATCGGCGTCAATCTGTTCTTCGCCGTGAACCGCTATCTGGCGAAGTTGATGAACGACTTTCCGGCGTATGACGTTCGCCTTTCGGAGACGCACCACATCCACAAGCTGGATGCGCCGAGCGGAACAGCGCTTACGCTGGCCGGCGACCTGATCGCGCAGTTGGACAGGAAAAACGCTTGGGCGCTCCGCCAAACGGGCGCTCCGGCCGATTTGCTGATCGAAGCCTTCCGCGAAGGCGAAGTGCCCGGCATACACGAAGTGACGTACGAGTCGGAGGTGGATTGCATACACATCCGGCACAGTGCGAAAAGCCGCGCCGGATTTGCCCTGGGCGCCGTGCTTGCCGCCGAATTTACGGTCGGAAGGAAAGGTTTTCTGGGTATGGAAGACTTGTTGTATGCGGGAAGAAATGAATCCGCATGGCCGGCATGAACTTGACAATTAAAACAAAAACAGTATAATGAAAAAGATTTTAAAAAGACAATGGTTTGGTTTCGGCATCTGGTCGGTGCTGTATATTTTATTTTCCGTCTGGATGGAAAACCTGTGGCTCCTGTTCGGCCTGATTGTGCTGGCGGATATATTTCTGACCCGCTTCATCCCCTGGGGCGCATGGAAAAGATCGAACAATCCGAAAATAAGCAACGTACTGGAATGGATAGACGACATTTTGTTTGCCCTGGTCGCCGTCTACCTGATCAACCTGTTCGTGTTTCAAAATTACCAGATTCCCAGTTCGTCGCTGGAGAAGACGCTGCTCGTGGGCGATTACCTGTTTGTCAGCAAGCTGAGCTACGGCCCGCGCGTGCCGAATACGCCGATTTCGTTTCCGCTGGTGCAAAACACGATTCCCGTCCTCAACTGCAAGTCCTATCTCGACTGGCCGGAATGGGGTTACAGGCGGGTGAAAGGCACGGGAACCGTCCAGCGGAACGACATTGTCGTGTTCAACTTTCCGGCCGGCGACACGGTGGCGCTGAAGCTAACGAACCCGGATTATTACACCCTGGTCGCCAATGAAGGCAGAGAGGCCATTCACGCAAACAGAGAGCAATACGGCGACGTGATCTACCGTCCGATAGACAAGCGCGAGAATTACGTCAAGCGATGCGTGGGGATGCCCGGCGATTCGCTGGCCGTCGTCGACAACCAGCTTTTCATCAACGGCGTGAAGGCGAAGAATCCCGAAAAGCTGCAATTCAACTATTACGTGGAAACGGACGGCTCCGTGTTGACCGAAGACCAGTTCCGCCTGCTCGAAGTCAGCAAAAGCGACCGCCATCAGGTTTCCTCCAATCCCAGATACCACCAGTTGCTGACCTATATGGGCTTCACTCCCGACAGTCGCGGCCAGTTCAATCCGGTCTACTGCATGCCGCTTACGCAAAAAGCACTGGAGCGGGTGAAGAAAATACCCACCGTGAAGCAGGTACTGATCGAGGAAGACGAGTGGGGCACGGTCTATCCGGCGGGCTACCGTACGGGATGGACGCGCGACAACTTCGGCCCCCTCTGGATTCCGCAAAAGGGAGCCACGATTACGCTGAACGAACACAACCTGGCGCTCTATCAGCGTTGCATCGGCAATTATGAACACAACACCCTGGAGATTTCGCGGGACGGGAGCGTCCGCATCAACGGCAGTCCGGAAACAACGTATACCTTCCGCTACGACTACTATTTCATGATGGGCGACAACCGTCATAACAGCGCCGACAGCCGTTCGTGGGGTTTCGTGCCCGAAGACCATCTCATCGGCAAACCCATTCTGATCTGGCTCTCGATTGACAAAGACCGCAATCTCTTCAACGGAGGCATCCGCTGGAGCCGCATGTTCCGGTGGGCGAACGCCGACTGAGCCGGAACAACGCCAACGATGGAAACCGCCGTACACCGGACCAAAAAGATGCGCCGCCGATTCATATACATGGGAAATTTGCTGCTCGTGATCCTGACGGTAGCAGGATTGCGCATTTTTTGTGCCGGGTCGTACCGCATTTCGACCGGGGCCATGAAAGACACGCTGCAAAAAGGTGATTTCGTACTGGTGAACAAGATGCGCGGCGCGACCAATCCGGGACGCGAGCGGGTGGTACTGTTCCGCCATCCGTCCGGCGCCGGCGATGCGCCGCTGTTGCTGAGCCGGTGCGTGGCAATGCCCGGCGACACGCTGCGGATCGTATCCGGCGGATGGTACGTAAACGGACGGTGGCGGCCGGACGACACCCTGCCGGGACGCCTGTTCCGTATCAGGAAAGACATCGGCGCCCCGCTGCTGGAGGCGCTGACGCAGTTGCAGATTCCCTGCCGGAACGTATCGGAAGACGCGCAGAGCCTGACCCTCCGCCTGACCGCCGCCGAAGCGCAGCGGATTCGCGCACATCTGCCGCACATCGTACAGCTGAACCCGGTTGCGGACGACGCCGACGGCTATACGTTCATCATTCCCTTCAAAGGCTATGCGTATCATCCCGATTCGATTTCCCTGAAACTGTATCGGGAGGCCATCCGTTGCGAAACGGACGGGAAAGCATCCGTGCGCGACGGAAAGTTGTGGATGGACGGTCGGGAAATGTCCCTGTTCCGTTTCGGCAGGGACTATTACTGGATGCTGTCCGATCAGGCGGCGGAAGCGGTCGACTCCCGTCAGCTGGGACTGATTCCCGCCGGCGCCGTCGTGGGGAACGTCTGGTTTTGCTGGTTCGGCAACGACCCGAAACGTATCTTCAAACGCATCCACTGATGGCCGAAGTCTATCTTTCTTCGGCTTACCTGGCGCCGGTGCAGTATTACGCCAAGCTGTTTTCCCATGACACGGCATACGTTGAAACGGCCGAAAATTACCTGAAGCAAACGTATCGCAACCGGTGCCTGATTGCCGGTGCGAACGGCGTACTGGCGCTGACCGTCCCCGTCGTGAAACCGGCAACGGAGAAGTGTTTGACCAAAGACATCCGCCTCTCCGACCACGGACGCTGGCGTCACCTGCATTGGCAGGCGCTGGTGTCGGCCTACGGTCAGAGTCCGTTTTTCGAATATTACCGCGATGACCTGGCGCCGTTTTACGCCGGCCGGCCGTTCGATTTTCTGTTTGATTTCAACGAAGCCCTGCGGCAACATATCTGCGAATGGATTGACCTCAGCTCCGACGTCCGCTACACGTCGCACTACGCACCGGACGTGCCGAATGACTTCCGCGAAGCGCTCCGGCCGAAACATCCCGGTGCAGACCGGACGTTCCGGCCGCACCCCTACTACCAGGTCTTTCGTGAGAAACACGGTTTTCTGCCGAACCTGAGTATCGTTGACCTGCTCTTCAACATGGGGCCGGAAACGGTCTGCGTATTGCAGCAGTCGGTGCAGCGGGAGAGTGAGAACGGTTCGCATTCATACGCAGGGCGATGACCGGAAGAGAATCTTTCGGCACACTCATATGCAATGTACAAAACCGTCCCTGCACGGGATAGCCACTTTTTCGTGCATGCAGCGCTTTTCCTACTCGTTCACTTGCTGTTGCAAGATTTTTTCGGATGTGATCCGTTGCGCCAGCACATCCATGTACATTTTCTGCAAATGAACCTTTGCATCGTTCTCATTT
>JAITQL010000190.1 GCA_031288935.1 Tannerella sp. | reverse complement strand
CGGAAATCATCGTGTGCCTCCCACTATTCCCCCAAAAGTTTCGCGACGTCTTTCCCGATTGCCTCCGCCGGACAGAAGGCATCGAACGCATGTACGTCCATGCCAAATCCCCCGGCGATGCGCGCCACGTGGCGGCCTACGTTGCCATAGGCATGAATCCCCAGTTTTTTGCCTTTGAGTTCCGTCCCCGACGTGCCGCTGAAGAAGTTTCGCACGCCGTAGACCATCAGTCCGAGCGCCAGTTCGGCTACCGCATTGGCATTTTGTCCGGGCGTGTTCATCACGCAGACGTTCCGGGCCGTGGCGGCTTCCAGATCCACGTTGTCGTAGCCGGCGCCGGCGCGTACCACGATTTTCAGCCGCTTGGCGGCAGCCAGCACTTCCCCGTCAACCGTATCGCTGCGGACGATCAGGGCCTCCGCCTCGCCAACGGCTTCCAGCAACTGCGCCTTTTCCGTATACTTTTCCAGGAGTTTCAATTCCAGACCGGCCGCTTCGACCGTGTCCCGGATGCCTTGTACCGCCGGGGCGGCAAAGGGCTTGTCTGTAGCTATTAATACTTTCATAATAATCCTTTATCCAGTGTTCCGAATTTGATAGCCCCTTTTTCCGCCGGCGAATCGGTTCGCCATCCCTTGTAGACTTCCCCCATCGCCCCGCGGCCGATGAGAATGTCATCGTGACGATAGTAACTGAAGCGTTCTTTCCAGTTTGAAATCAGATTGATCTGTTGTAAAACCATACTGTTTGCTTATTTGTTATTTTAGCCGTCATAAGTGCTTTTACGGCTTTACTTCGCTATCCACACACCGTCCTTTTTCTCAAATTTGGCTTTTTGAGTGCTATCAGTGCCGTTGCCATAAACAATTTTAATTTCTATGGTAGCTGTCAAGCCGTCTTCTGAAATCTCTTCGTTCTGAATTTCAAAACTTTTTAAGCCGCCATTCGCTTCCATCACCTCTGTGATAAGGTTAACGTAAGACTCTTTCTCGTCTTCGGATACCCGATCCGTTAGTGCAATGGCAATGTCGAAATACTTGTCGTAATTGCCTTTTTGGAGTTCGGTATAAGCCGACTTCACGATTCCGGACGGGCTGTTGCTGTTGCCACCGCAAGCGGCAAACATTAAACTGCCAAACAATATGGCAACTGCCATAAATCCGTTTGAAAAACTTTTGTGTAACATAACTTTAAGACGATTTGCCTGTACATCGCGAGGTTTTTAAAATATATAGGAAATAATAAACAGGGTTGTCAAACGGTTTGCGCGAAGGATTGCATCGCCCCGACCAGCGCTTCGACGCTGCTTTGGGGCATGGCATTGTAGATGGAGGCGCGGAAACCGCCTACCGAACGGTGTCCCTTGATCCCCACGATCCCGCGTGCAGAGGCGTATTCGTTGAAAGCGCCTTCCAGCTCCCGGTATTCTTCCTTCATCACAAAACAGACGTTCATCAGGGAACGGTCTTCAACGGCGGCAGTGCCCGTGAACAACCGGCTCCGGTCGATTTCATCGTACAGGACCGTCGCCTTGTCGATGTTTTTCTTTTGCAGCGCGGCGATGCCGCCCTGCTCCTTGTACCATTTCAGCGTCTGCAAGGCGGAGAAGACGGGCAGTACCGGCGGCGTGTTATACATCGAGCCGTTGTCCGCATGAATCCGGTAGTTCAGCATGGAGGGGATCGGACGTTCCACCCGTCCCAGTGCATCCCTGCGAACAATGACGACCGCTACGCCCGAAGGCGCCAGGTTCTTCTGTGCACCGGCATAAATGACGTCGAACTTGGAGACATCCACCGGTCGGGAAAAGATATCCGACGACATGTCCGACACCAGCGGTACGCCCACGTCCGGGATGCGGTGCAGTTCCGTTCCGAAGATGGTATTGTTGGTCGTGACATGAAAATACTCCGCGTCGGGCGAAACCGTATACTGCTTGGGGATGTAGGAATAGTTCCTGTCTTTCGACGAAGCTACGACTTCCACTTCTCCAAAAAATTTCGCCTCCTTAATGGCTTTCGACGCCCAGGTACCGGAATCGAGGTACGCCGCTTTTTTATTCAATAAATTACAGGGCACCATGCAAAATTGCATGCTTGCGCCGCCGCCCAGGAAAATGACTTCGTGCGTGGAGGGAACATCCAGTAATTCTTTTACCAATGTGCACGCTTCGTCCATTACGGCAACAAATTCCTTTCCCCTGTGCGACACTTCCAGCAGGGAAAGTCCCGTGCCGGCAAAGTTTTCTACCGCAGCTGCGGTATTTTTAATCGTATACTCGCTCAATATCGAGGGTCCGGCATAAAAATTATGCTTCTTCATTCGCTTTGTTTTTATATATTGATAAAACTCTTTCAAAAAGACGGACAAAGGTACGGCTTTTTCTGAAAAACAATACTTTTTTTTGTGTATACAGAAATACCCTCTCCCTGTAAACAGCAGAAAGAGTTTATAAATCAACTGCGTAAAAACCGTTCGGAAGAAGCAAAATTGACAGGCAACGCCTGTTTTACGGAAACCCGTTTACCGTACAAAACAGCTGTACCGCTTCACTCAACGGCTTGAACTCCGAAACGTTTGAACGTTGAACCTCTCCATGCACAAACCCACCCCGCGTCCGGATGAAACGAATCCTTGAATCTTTGAATCTTTTCACGATTCCCGTTTCCGGATATATTCATGGATGGCTTCCTGTGCGCGCAGGGGCGGCTGACCGGTGTCGAGGTTGCACTTGAAGACGTTGCGCAGCTGTTCGTCGATAAAACAGGCCTTCACGTTGTCGCGCAACTGGATGTCCAGCATGTCGATCATTTCCTGCCTGAGCGCCGGCTCAAGGACGGGAAAGGCCGTTTCGATACGCCGGCGCAGGTTCCGGTTCATCCAGTCGGCCGAAGAAAGGTAGACTTCTTCCTGGCCGCCGTTGTAGAAATACCAGATCCGCGCATGTTCAAGAAACATGTCCACAATGCGGGTGATGCGGATGTGGCGACTGTAAGGCCGGTTCGGCACCAGACAGCAAATGCCGCGCACGATCAGGTCGATCTCCACGCCGCTTTCCGAGGCGCGATACAGTTCGTCAATCATTTGCTCGTCGTGCAGCCCGTTCATCTTCAAGATCACCCGCCCCTTCCGGCCCTCCTTCACGCGGTCGATTTCGCGTTGAATCATCCGTATCAGCTCGGGCACCATGTTGAAAGGGGTTACCAGCAGGTGATGAAACTGCGGTTCGTGCAGCCTGCCTTCCAGGACGGCAAATACCTGTCCGACATCGTCGACGAAAGCCCGGTCGCACGTCAGCAGTCCCGTGTCCGAATACGTCTTCGCCGTCTTTTCGTTGAAATTGCCGGTGCTCAGGTAAGCGAATCCGGTCTGCCCCGGCGTCTTGCGGAGAACCACCGCTACCTTGGCGTGCACCTTCAGTCCGGGAAGGCTGTATATGATTCGGATTCCGGCCTGCTCCATCCGTTCGGCCGCAGACATGTTGTTTTCTTCGTCGAAACGGGCTTTCAGTTCGACGAAGACCGTCACTTTTTTCCCGTTCCGGGCGGCATGGATCAGGGCGTCGATCACGGCTGAATTTTCGGCTACGCGGTACTGCGTGATCTTGATTTCATCCACGTCGGGATCAAACGCCGCCCTGGTCAGGAAATCAATCAGGTAGTCGAACGACTGGTAAGGGAAATGCAGCAGTACGTCGCGCCGCTCCACCGCCCGGAAGACGGAGGGCATCCGGTCGAGGTAGGGCACGCGCATCGGCGAGGGCACGACCTGTCGCAACGCATTGCCTTTCGGATTGGGGAATTTGTTTAAATCCTGCAGGTTCATGTAGCGCCCGCCCAGTACCAGGTCTTCCTTTGCAATGCCGAAGGCGTCGCAGACCGTCGCCAGGAAATCGGGCGGCATCGCACTGTCGTACATGAAGCGGCTCAGCGCGCCGATTTTCCGCTTTTCCACCTTCCGGCGAATGATCTGAAGCATGTTTTCCGGCCGTTCCTCTTCCAGGTAAATATCCGCATCGCGCGAAATCTTGATGCTGTAGCAACCGTCTATTTCGTATCCCGGAAAGACGGAGGGCAGGTTTATCCGTATCACGTCGTCGATAAACATATAGTAATGCACCTTTTCATGCACGGGCAAACCGACAAAACGGGGGACTTTGGCGTATGGAACCTTGATCAGCATGTAGCAGGCTTCGCGGGTGGTTCGCTTCCGCATCCGGACGACCAGGTAGAGCCGGCGGTCGCGAATAAACGTGCGGATGCCCTTCTCGATCAACACCGGCGAGAGGAACGGGAAGACTTCTTCATTGAAATATCGCCGCACAAAGTCCTCGTGAAACGGTTTCGGTTTCGCCTCCCGGTACAGGTAAATCCCCTGCCGGCACAGTTCCGGCAGCACACCGTCCAGGAATATCCGGTAAAAGGATTCCTGCTGCCGGTTCACCTCCGCCGTAATACGCTCCAGCGTTTCCTCGATCACCTCCACACTCTCGGACGCAAAATTCCCCCGCATGATAGCGCCCCGATGCTCCGCCACCCGTATCTCGTAAAATTCTTCCATATTGGAAGCATAGATGGCAAGGAAATGCAATCGCTCATAGACCGGAGCTGCCTTGTCTTCGGCCTCCAGCAATACGCGATAGTTGAACGACAGCCAGCTTACATCGCGTTTGAAATAGGTATATTCCACTTTTTTCATCATTCACGGTCAAAAGTGCGTAAATATAGATACTTTTGCGAAATAAAAAAACAAAAGAATGAAAGCAGGACTTATTTCGGACACGCATGGATGGTGGGATGACAAATACATCCAGTATTTTAGCGGGTGCGACGAAATCTGGCACGCGGGCGACATCGGTTCGGAAACCGTGGCCGACCGGCTCGCTGCCATCAAACCGCTGCGGGCGGTCTACGGAAACATCGACGGACAGGACTTGCGGCTGCGTTACCCGAAAATCGCTCACTTCAAGGTGGAAGACCGGCGGGTGATGATGACGCACATCGGCGGTTATCCGGGACGCTACGACCCGTCCGTCCGCGCCGAACTGCTTCGCGTCAAACCGGATATTTTCGTGGCCGGACATTCCCACATCCTGAAAGTGAGGTTCGACTCTCAAATGAACTGTCTGTTCATCAATCCCGGAGCGGCCGGGAAAAACGGAATCCATCAGGTGCGCACGCTGGTGCGTTTCGTCATCACAGGCGCCGCGGTCAAAGACCTCGAAGTCATCGAACTGAAGGGGAGGTAAAGCGATCCTGCGGCGACCAAAGGTTGTTTTGTTTTTTAAACGAGGCAGAAATGAAGTTTTGTCCTGCTCAATGCCCTTATTTTCTCAGGCTCCCCGGGTAGGACAGTATCGGAGGGTTGCGGATGTCACCCGGATCCGCTACTTTTGCAGCCGACGACGAATCAATAACTCAACGTAAAGATGATGCAAATAAACGAATACGAAAGCCATCCGTTGCCGCCGTTTTTCCCGGACGGGGCAACGGTGTTGATGCTGGGCAGTTTTCCGCCCGGAAAGGCGCGCTGGAAGATGGACTTTTTTTATCCTAATTTTCAGAACGACATGTGGCGGATCTTCGGACTGGTCTTTTTTGACGACAGGGACTATTTCGTGACGGCAGACCGGACATCGTTTCGCGAGGCGGCAATCCGTTCCTTTCTGACGGAGAAGGGCATCGCCCTGTGGGATACGGCGATGGTAGTGAAACGGCAAAAGGGCAATGCGTCCGACAAGTTTCTGGAGGTGATTCAGCCCATCGACCTGGAGCAGACGCTGAGGGCATTGCCCGCCTGCCGGGCGATCGTCGTGACGGGTCAGAAAGCGATGGATACGTTGCGGACGCTGCTTCCCTTCGAGGAACCGAAGACGGGACATTATGCGGAAACGGCCTGTCAGGGTCGTTTGCTGCGCATCTACCGGATGCCGTCGTCCTCGCGCGCCTATCCGAAGCCTCTCCCGGAAAAGGCAGCCGCATACGGACAATTGTTTCGCGAACTGGAAAAGTTTTGAAATTCAAGATTCAAGATTCAAAGATTCTCGCAGACTGGCGGGAGTTTCGCAGACGAAAGGTCGTTGAAATCTGCGGAATCTGCGCTGAAATCCATTGAATCCGCGAGAAACGAATCTTTGAATCTTTGAATCTTTGAATCTTTGAATTTTTAAATCTTTGAATCCTCAATTCTCCCTGACTTCTTCGTAGTCGGTGTATTCACCTTCTTCCTTGGGGATGATTTTTTTGTGAGCGGGACGTTGCCGGCTGTTGGCACGTGCGCGTTGCCGACTGTCCGAAGCGGAAGTGTGTCTCTGCGTCCGGCTTTTCGAATCGCCGAAGAAGAACGACTTGAAAGTGCGTATGACGGAAAAACCCAGCAACGAGAGCAGGATGATGAAGAAAAAGAATATGAATGCAAGAAACTTAATCATAATTGACTTATTTGAAAGGGGCAAAGATAGACATTCTTGTTCAGGCAGGCTTGTTAAAAATTGACAAGAGCACGTACAGGACGATGGCTGCCGTGAAGCCGCCGACGTCGAAACACATCACCAGTCCCAGGGCGGCCAGCAGAAACAGGTATTGCAACCGGTTCGCCTTCCACCCTGTCGATTTGATTTTCAGGGAAAACATCGGTATCTCGGAGACGAGCAGCAGCGATGCCCCCACTGCCAGCGCGTCGATGCCCGACAGGAGCGCTACCGGCGGCATCATGCGCGCATACACCGACAAGTCCGATCCGAACCATCCCGGGAAAAGGGGATCGGCGGCAGACGGCGTCAGGATATACAGCAGCGAAACCCAAAAAATGGCGTGCGCCGGCACGGGCAATCCAATGAAGGACGTGTGCTGGCGGGCGTCGTTATTGAACTTCGCCAGGCGCAGAGCGGAAAATACGGGTATGGCAAGGGCGACCGACAGGAAGAGCTTTCCGCAAACGGGATGGCTCCAGTCCACCGTCTTCTGCGTCCGGTCAATGAAATCGAACAGCATCATTCCCGGCGCCACGCCGAAACTGACCATATCAGCCAGCGAGTCGAGGTCTTTGCCGATCGGCGAACAGGCATTCAGCGCACGCGCGGCCAATCCGTCGACAAAGTCGAATCCGGCTGCCGCGAAGATCATCCACATGGCGCCGGCGTAATGTCCGTCCAGCGCCAGGATACAGGCATAGCACCCGCACAACAGATTGGCGCAGGTCAAGGCGTTCGGTATATGTTTTCGCAGTTTCACAGGGGAGCAGAAAAATCGTAATTAATTTTATGCAGACGGGCAAGAGGCGTCTGGTTGCCGGTCACTTGCTGATCCATCTCGACGAGCACTTCCGTTCCGACCGGCAGAAAGATGTCTACGCGCGATCCGAACTTGATAAATCCCATTTGCTCGTCCACATGGCACGATTCGCCCGCTTTGGCATACGTCACAATCCGGCGCGCCATCGCCCCGGCGATCTGGCGCGTCAGCACGTCTACGTTGTGGCGCGTCGTGATGACGATGGTCGAGCGTTCGTTCTCCGTACTGCTTTTCGGCAGATAGGCAGCCCAAAAGCGGCCATGCTGATGTGACACGTGACGCACGGCGCCGTTCACGGGAAACCAGTTGGCATGTACGTTGAATATCGACATGAAAATAGAGATTTGCAGCCGCTTTTCATGGAAATACTCGTTCTCCATGACTTCTTCGATGGCGACGACCGTCCCGTCCGCCGGAGCAATCACCAACCCTTCCGAATCATATGGAAAGCGGCGAAACGGACTCCTGAAGAAATTCAAAATCAATAAAAACAGCATTGCCGACAACGAAACGGAAATATAAAACAGGTAACCCTTGCCGATTGTATAGTAAACGGTCAGATTTACAACGAACAAAAAAGTGAACAATGACAACAGTAACCCGGTTCCTTCTTTATGTACTTTCATGTTTTTTCCAAATATGGCAGCAAAAGTATTCTTTTTTACCGAAAATAAAAAATGTTCATGCAACTACTTCGTCAATTTCATCTAATTCGACGTACCAGAGATAGCCGTTTACCTGCCTGTAGCCCATGTCGCGGATGAGTTTCCGGTACATGTTTATCTGTCGGCAATAACGGTCGTCTTTTTGCTCTCCAAATTTATAATCAACCACATAAACGCACTCGTCCGCCATCATGATCCGGTCTGGACGGCTTGATTTCCCATTGCCGAAAAGAATCTCCGCCTCGTTGATCACGCGCATGGAGCCGTCGAACCATTTTTTTATTTCCGGTTTATTTAACAACCTCTCTAACCGTTCGGTCAGTTCGGCTGCTTCGTTTTGATTGATTTCGCCGCCGGCAGTTTTGACGGCCACGGCAGAAGGAATGTCCGTGCAGGTTTGGATGCCGCTCAGCAGTTCGTGCATCAACACGCCGTAGCGTCGCTGCCTGTCGTCGAAAAAGCCGCCCTTGCGGTGCAGACGCAGGTGAATACGCTCGTCCGGCAAGACGGAAGGGAGGCGATGCACGCGCATCTCTGCCGTTGCTTCCCCTTGCGCCGGCAGGGTATGCCACCAGTCGCCCCACTCGAAAACAGCGTCCGTGCGGAATCCCCCGGCAAACGATTGCAGCGTATCGCCTCTGTCCGTAACAGTGACACCGGTTACCTGAAGGCTGTCCCGGATCAGTTTGGAAATGGCCTTCGTATGCTTGGCCTCCGCGTCGGGCGTAAAGACGATCAATTCTTCCTTCGCACGGGTAAAGGCTACATAGAGCGCATTCAGATTGTCAATATAGGCGTGCAGTTTTTCGTGATAATAATCTTCTGCAAAGAGCGTTTTGTTCAGTTCCCTGGAATAGCCGACCGGCGCCAGGTGCAGTTGGTTGAATGGAGCTTCCTGCGGATGACACCAGAGGATGGAGCCGTTTTTCTGGTCTGCGTCCCAGTCTCCGAACGGAAGGATGACCGCTTTAAAGCCCAACCCTTTCGACTTGTGAATCGTCAGGATGCGAATGGCGTCCTGCGCATCGGGCAGGGTGATTTTCGCCTGCTGTCCGGTTTCTTTCCACCAGCGAAGGAACTTGTCCATATCCGTCGGCTCCTTTTCCGCATACTCGGCCACCAGATCCAGAAAGGCCTGGATAAAGACCTGTTCGTTTTCGGGGAAAACGTCTTCAAAAAGCCGGTAGATACCTTCCGCCATTTCGTACAGCGAACGGTGTGACAATTTCCGCAGTGTGGCGAGCATTTCCTCCGGGAAATCCGCATTCATCTCTCCGGCGAATGAAACGGAGGACGTTTCCCGGCGCAACAGGGCGCAGGCTATCTGTGCCAGCCGGCGGACGGCGGGATCGTCGGGACGGTTCATGTAATGCAACAGGCCGGTCATGAAACGCACGGCAGGCGAACTGCCCAGTCCCAGCGCATCTTCCGAAATGATGTCGTAGCGATATTGCGTGCCGGAGCGGGCGCTTTTGCAGGCCAGCAATGTTTCCGCCACCAGAAGGCCTTCCGCCCTGGTGCGTACCAGAATGGCCATGTCGCGCAAGGCATAGCCGTTGTCCTGCAGCCGTTCAATCGTTGAAGGCAGGCGGTTCATCGCTTCCTCTTTCCAGCGCACCTCGTCGCTGTCGGGCAGCAGTTCGATCCGTACATGACCGTCTTTCGACCGGAAGGGCGGAGAGACATGCAGGAAACTGCGGTCGTAGGCCGAGACGATTTTCGTTGCGAAGCGTCCGCGCTGTTCGGAACCGAGCGCGGACTTGTCCAGTCCGTCGTTATACTGCCGTTGCAGCAAGGCCGGTGCAACGGTGAAAAACGTGTTGTTGAACTCGACGACGAGCCGGTGGCTCCGCCAGTTCACCCCCAGCGTCTCTTCCGCGGTTTGGCCGGGAGCAAATTCTTTCCGCACCTTTTCGTCGAGCAGCGTCCAGTCGGAATTGCGAAAACGGTAAATACTCTGTTTGACATCGCCCACAATGAGGTTGTCGCGCTGCCAGGCCAGACTCTCGTGCACCAGCGGACGGAAATTGCGCCACTGCATCTCGCTGGTATCCTGAAATTCATCAATCATGTAGTGGTCGATGCGCGTGCCTGTCTTTTCGTAGATAAACGGCACCTCGCTGCCGTCGATCACGCGACACAGCAACTCGGTCGTATCGGCAATCAACATGCGGTTTTTTTCCTCGCACCACTGTTTAATATGGCGCGAGATGTCGGAAAGGATCCCCAGCGTATAATAATAACGGATCACCTCGCGGGCGGTGTAATAGTTCGCAAGGTGATCGAAGAAGTCGACCGTATGCCGGAAGCAATCGCCCAGTCCGCCGGCGTAAGCCGCTTCGATGGCCTGCCGCCTGTCCGGCGCCGTGGTTTTGGTATAGCAGGCTTCCACCTGACCGGCCATCGTCCGAAAGGTATCGGACGGCTCCTTCATCACGCCCCTGGCCAGCTGGTCGAACAGAAACAGCGTCGAACGGCTGCCCCCCTTGAAATCGGACGGCTGCAACCCGTAGCGCGACAGCGTCGCCATTGCCTGTTCGCCGATTTGCCGCGCCCGGGCTTCGGTAGCGCGGATCAGGGCAAACAGCGTGTCCTTGTAACGGCCCAGCGCCTGTTTGTCGGCAATGTCCCTGCTTATCCCCTCGCTGTATACCTTGTATTTCTCTTTGAACAGTTCGTTGCCGAGCGTCTTGACCTCGGAGCGGATGTTCCAGTCCTCACCCCGTTCCACCTTGTCTTCGCTGAAGCGGAGCAACCATTCCAGCAGCGGCTTGTGTTCCTTTTTGTCCAGGCCGGCAAGGAGATTGTCGATGGCTTCCGACAAGACGAGGTCTTTGTCCATCTCGACGCGGTAATTCCCCTGCAAACCGATTTCGCGGATAAAGGCGCGCATGGTTTGCTGGAAAAAATGGTCGATGGTGCTGATGTGGAACGACGCATAATCGTGCAGCAACCGGATCATGATTCTGCGCGCCTGTGCGCGCAACTCCTCTTCCGTTTTCCCGTAACGTCCGGTCAGCGAAGAGAGATAGTCGGACGGCTGACCGGAAGCCAATACGTATAAATCCTGAATGATGCGGTTCTTCATCTCCTCCGTAGCCTTATTCGTAAACGTCACGGACAGAATCCGGGCGTGCATGTCCGTCCCGGAAAACAGGAGACGCAGATATTCTCCCGTCAGCGTATGGGTCTTGCCGGTGCCGGCAGAAGCGCGATAAATTGTCAACATATACAAACACTTTAAACGGTACAAAAGTAATCGTTTTTCCAAAAGGATTCACGTTCAAGATTCAAAAGTTCAAGGCTTGATCCGCATTCCCCTGAAAGAAACCGGCCGAAACTCAATGAAGGGTTTCGGCCGGTTTTGATTTTTCCGGTATACAATTATTTCAAATGAAACACCGTATCAATAAAATACAATATCCCGTTACTTGTCAATACGTTTTCATCATGTAAATCTTCAAGAATTATTCCGAGTTCGGGATTGAAATAATCATTGTTCTGTACTTTATGAAAACCGTTTGAGTGCATAAATTGCTCGACGTGGCTCAAATCCGTCTTTTCCGTGGCTTTGACAAACGGTTGTTCAACAACTGCATATACGACAGTACCGCTCTCGAAAAATCCCAACAGATTGTAGGCCGTATCGGGGAAAAAGTGATTATGCAGCAACAGATTGATAAAATAATTTACCCACGACAAATAATAAATCGCATCGTTCAGTTTCAATACGGTCCGGCTGTCTTTCAGATATACTTTCTGTTCCGCGCCTTCCGATACATAATTGTACAAATCAATAGTTGCTATCAAGAGGTTTTGATTTTCAATGTACTTTTTCAACCTCTCTGTTTCTTCTTGCTTGAAGCGCTTGTCTGTTTTATCCATTGCGCCTGACTTCTCGCAGCCTGTAAGGTAACCGACTGCTGCGCGGATATTTGTGCCAAACCTAACTTGGCTCTTTCCTGAAATGATATATTGTATTTCATCGTGCATATTGTTTAGAATTTCGCGCCGCAAAATTACGTCTTTATTTGCAAACGGCAAAGCGGACGAGGTGCCGTTTTGCCCTGTC
>JAITQL010000134.1 GCA_031288935.1 Tannerella sp. | reverse complement strand
AAATGAGGCTGCAGGCGTGTCAGGCTTTGCCTGATTTCGTCCAGATGCTGATGCGTAAACGGCTTATAGATGGAAATGTTATCATTCCGCCAGCTGAAATGCGATGTTTCAGTGGGTTTGACGCCTGCGCCCGTTGAACCGGTGATCGCATGTACGTGCACGTCGTCCGTCAGCAGCGCATGTCCGGCCAGTGGCAATATCGCCAGCTGTATGCAGGTCGCAAAGCAGCCCGGATTCGCTACGTGGCGCGCCCCTCGGATGGCCTGGCGGTTCAGTTCCGGAAGGCCGTACACAAAGTCATGCTCCGGCGAAGCCATCCGGTAGTCCGTACTCAGGTCGATGATTTTCACCGTGTCCGGTACCGGATGGGCGTCCAGGAATTTCCGCGTGTCGCCATGTGCCGAACAGCAAAACAGTACGTCGATCTCCTCCAGCGGCAGGTCTTGCGTAAAGACAAGGCCGGTTTCGCCGTACAGTCCGGCGTGTACCTCCTCGATCCTGCTTCCCGCATGGCTGTTGCTGTTCACAAACGCGACGGCGACGTCCGGATGACGGATCAGCAGGCGAATCAGTTCTCCGGCCGTATATCCCGCGCCGCCGATAATGCCTGCCCTAATCATTTTTGTTGACGTTATAATAGATTTTCATCTGGTTGCCCAGTATTTTGGTAAATCCCTTGACATCGTCCGCCGTCCATGCCTTTTGCTCTTCGCCGTAGACGCCGAAGTCGCTTTTCATCAAGTCACGGTCGCTCTCCACGCCGACAAGGAAATAACTGTAAGGCCGCAGGTTCAGCAGCACCCGTCCCGTAACGTTGCGCTGCGTGCTTTGCAGGAAGGTCTCCATGTCCCGCATTGCGGGTTCGAGGTATTGCGCCTCGTGCAGGAACATCCCGTACCAGGTGCCGATTTGATCTTTCCAGTATTGCTGCCACTTGGTCAGCGTATGCTTCTCCAGCAGCCTGTGCGCGTTGATGATGAGCAGCGGCCCGGCGGCTTCAAAACCTACCCGTCCCTTGATGCCGATGATCGTGTCGCCCACGTGCATGTCGCGGCCAATCGCCCACCGGGCGCCTGCCTCCTCTACTTTGCGGATGGCATCCGGTTTGTTTGCGAAGGCGACGCCGTTCACGCCGCAAATCTCGCCTCGCTCGAAATCAATCGACAGGCTTTCCTCTCCTTCGCCTTGAAGCTGGGAGGGATAGGCCTGTTCGGGAAGCGTCCGGTTGGAATGCAGCGTCTCTTTTCCGCCCACGCTTGTACCCCACAGGCCTTTGTTAATGGAATATTCCATCTTGACAAAGTCGGCTGCATAGCCCTGTTCCCGGAGGTAATTGATTTCATATTCGCGGCTGAGGTTCATGTCGCGCGTCGGCGTAATGATTTCGATGTCGGGAGCCAGGACGTCGAAGGTCAGGTCGAAACGTACTTGATCGTTTCCGGCGCCCGTACTGCCGTGCGCTACGGCGTCGGCGCCGATTTCCTTGGCGTAGCGGATGATGGCCAGCGCCTGGAAGATGCGTTCCGAACTGACGGAGATCGGGTACGTGCCGTTGCGCAATACGTTTCCGAACACCATGTAGCGGATGCTTTTTTCGTAATATTCCTGTTCAATGTCCAGGGTGGCGTGTTTCACCGCGCCCAGCCTGTACGCCCGTTCTTCGACGGCCTGGCATTCGGCCTGGCCGAAGCCGCCCGTATTCGCCAGTGCGGTATACACTTCATATCCTTTTTCCCTTGACAGATACATGGCGCAAAACGAGGTGTCCAGCCCTCCGCTAAACGCCAAAACAACTTTCTTCTTCATAAGATATACTCTATTTTAAAATTTTCAAATGCAATGATTCAGCTCCGGAGTTCCCTTTTCCGGTCTTCTATTTTCTTCAAATCCTCTTCGTACATTTTCTTTTCGAGCGCCAGGCAACGCAGGTCGTCGGGATCGAAAAGCATGGCGGTACAGATGCAATAGCGCCGTTGCGTGCGGATCAGCACGTCGTGATTGACGCATCCGTTGCATCCGCGCCAGAAAGACTCGTCGTCCGTCAGGTCGGCAAACGTGACCGGGAAATAACCCAGTTCCGTATTCAGTTTCATCACGGCGCTTCCGGAGGTCAGGCTGAACAGCTTCGCTTTCGGCCAGCGCAGACGCGCCAGCTGGAAGGCGGCATGTTTGATGCGTTTGGCCAGTCCGCGGTTACGGAATTTTTCCACCACAATCAGCCCCGAAGTCGCCACAAACTGCTTGTTTCCCCAGGATTCAATGTAACTGAATCCGGCAAACTCCTCGTCGGCCAGGGCAATGATGGCTTTGCCTTCCTTCATTTTTTGCGCCACGTAGTCGCTTGAACGCCTGGCGATGCCCGTACCCCGTACTTTCGCCGCGTTTTCGATGGTTTCCAGGATGATCTCCACGTATTTTTCGTGACTTTCATCTGCAATCATCACGTCAATTTCTATTTCCTTTTCCATTTTACCTGCTGTTCCGATGCTTGTTTTTATTGATTGATGAACTGTGTCAGCGCCGCCACAATCTGGTCGCGACTGTATCCTTCGCGCGGGATGACCAGAATCGTATCGTCCCCGGCAATGGTGCCGACAATTTCGCGGGAAGCGCTCCGGTCGATGTCGGACGCGATTCCCATGGCATACCCCGGTCGTGTCTTGATCACGGCCAGATTGCCTGAAAACTCGACTTTCAGCGGCTCCACACCGGCTGGCGGATCCGTCGCAGACTGCGATGCTTCGGGCAAGGCATATACATACAGATTATGGGTATCATGTTTTTTTATAATTTTCAATTGCTTCATGTCACGCGACAGCGTTGCCTGCGTCACATCATAACCGCTGCCTTCCAATGCCCGGAGTAAATCATGCTGACTCCGGATGGTTTCCGTGCGGAGAATGTGACGAATTGCCTGTAAACGCTGTTCCTTTATATTCATTTCTTATGTATAAACATTCAAATCGGCGGCAAAGATAATGCTTTTTCTGAATAAATATACAATATCGGAAGGAAAATGATCGGATTTGAACGCAGACACAAGGAGTTCAAAGTTCAAGGTTCGGGACTTGATGACTCTTCGGCAGAAACATTTGAGACCGCTTTGTCCGGACAGGGTAGGGGAGCCGGGCATCTTTTAATATGCCTGTATCTGTTTTCGCATTCAAAAAAAGTATCTATATTTGGGGCGAACAAATAATTGATAAATGATTATGAAAGCAATGAAAACGGTGTATTTTTTCGGAACAGTGCTCCTGGCCGTCCTCCTGACGGCGACAGGACAAACAGCCTGTACGTCGGCCAGGTCGGCCTCCAAAGGCGAACAGGCGCAGGCAGTGAAACAGCAGATTGAAAGCCGGCGCTATACGGTTTCCGTCAACCGGATGGTGCCGATGAAAGCGCCTTCTCAATACTTGACCTCAAACTATTCGTTGACGGTCAGGGGCGATACCGTCATATCCCGCCTGCCTTACTTTGGTCAGGCTTACAGCGTGCCGTATGGCGGAGGGAAGGGATTGAATTTCGAGTCGACGGTAACGGACTATTCTCTTTCGTTTGATGCAAAGGGGAGGGCGCAGATTTCATTCCGGACACGGTCGGAAAACGATGTGCTCCTTTACCGCATCGAAGTGTTTGGCAACGGCTCGTCTTCCATCCGCGTGTCGTCGAACAGTCGACAGTCCATCGGCTTTTACGGCACGATGGAATGAATTTAAAGATTCAAAAATTCAATGATTCAAAGATTCATGCGTCTTAGAAGCGTACTTTCAGCGTCACCGTCCGGGACGGGTCTCCTTTCCAGCGGCTGCCCTGTTCTATCAGACGGATGGCTTCCCGGTCTGCTTCCGGACACAGGCTGCGTTTGACAACAAAATCGTGCGGTTTGCCCAGGGTGTCGATTTTAAATGCTATTTCAACGACCCCTTTTACGTTGGCGCACGCTCCTTCTGCCGGACGCACCAGCGACTTTTGCAGGTATTTCCTGTATGCTTTCATGCCGGTTTGCGGTTCCGGTTTGTGGCGGGATGACGTTGAATCGTTTTCTGCGGGCGGCGGCGGACTTGCCTCCTTCCGTGCCGTCGACATGCGCTTTTGCGAGGCAAGCACAGGCGTGTCCGGAAAAGCAGCCTCCGCTTCCCGTTCCGGTGAAACATACTCTGCTTCCGCTTGCTCGAGCTGGACATCTTCCGACGCAATCGTCAACGGTTCTTCCGCGGCTGCTTTCGGCGCCGGAATCTCCCGGGCGCTTTCGGGAACGGCCGGCGAGAGCTTTTTACTTGTCTCCCGTGCCGGCGGAGGCGTTTCCTGGCCGTCTTCATTGTCGGTGGCAGGGGCAGGAGGGGAACTGAACGCCATATCCAATGATTTGTTGCTTTGGCCAATGAAAGCGTCTGCCGCCGACCGGTTCCACAGGAAGTAACTGCCGGCAAGCAGGCAGAGCAGCAAAGAGGCTGCCGCTCCAACGTATCTCCTTCTCAAATACCGGCGGCGCGTCTGCGACAGCAGCCGGCGGCGCATCGCGGCAATGCGTTCCGCATGAGCGCCCTCCACCGCGTCAAAACCCTCCAGCGCCTCGGCCAGAAACGGATCGCGCATCGCTTCCCGTTCGATGCGGTGCGCAGCCTTTCCCCTGCGTTTGCCCCGTATGTAATCCAATAATGCGTTCATTCCTTTTCCATTGTTTGTTCGATACATGTCTTCATATTCCGCTTCCCGTTCTGGATGTAGCTTTTCACGCTTTTCAGCGAAAAGCCGGTCGATGCCGCAATGTCGGCGTACGACATTTCCTCCATGAAGAAACGGCGTATGGACGTGCGCTGGTTTTCAGGCAGTTTTTCCATGCAATCCTGCAAGGCTGCCATTCGCCCGTCTTCCTCTTCTTCCGCCGTGTCATCCAGTAGATGCAAAACGCCGTCCGATTCCATAAGATCGGGATACGGTTCTGCCTGGAGGGTGCGTTCCCGGCGGCGCAGCCATTGCAGGCAATGATTCCGCGTGACGGTGTGGAGCCAGGTGCGAAACACGTGTATGTCGTGCTGCAAGACTTTGGTCAGCAGGTCTTCAAACAGTTGCATGACTGCATCCTGCGCTTCGTCCCCGTCTTGCAGGTATTTCAGGCACACTCCGTACACAAGCAGGATGTACCGGTCGTAAAGCTGACCGAAACAGTCCGAATTGCGCGTGTTTTTATAGCGCAGCAGCAATTCTTCATCCGTTTCGCCGGTATGTATAGCTCGAAGAAATTTCAATTCTGTTTTTTTGCCAAAAATACGTCTTTTTTCCCGGACAATCATTCCAAAAGGTGTTTTCAGGGCTACAAAAATGTAGCGACGGACTTTTTTTCGCCTCTCGGCGAAACGTTATACGGCTGATAAAAGCGGATTTGCGGAGAATGGCACGTCTTTTGCACGGATGATAATAAATTGACTTGAATGAATAGGGAAATGAAACTGGAGATCAGAAAGGCAACGCTGGGCTATCAGGGGAAAGCGGTGTTGCGGGACGTGTGTATAGAACTGAATACGGGCCGGACGACGTGCCTCATCGGAGCGAACGGCGCCGGGAAAACGACGCTGTTCAAGTCGATACTGGGCATCCTGCCGCTGCTGGAGGGCGAGATTCTGCTGGACGGGAAGAGCGTCCGCTCGTGGAACCGCCGCAGGTTTGCGCGCCGGGTGGCCTATGTGCCGCAGGCGCGTTCGCTGCCTTTTCCCTTCACCGCGTTCGAGGTCGTACTCTTTGGCCGCACGGCACACCTGCACTCCTTTTCCGCTCCGGGAAAGAAAGACCGGCAGATTGCCGAATCCTGTCTGGAACGTCTGCGAATCGGCCATCTGCGAGACCGTATTTTTACCCGGCTGAGCGGCGGCGAACAGCAGATGGTCGTCGTGGCGAGGGCGCTGGCGCAGCAGCCGGCCTTCCTGATGATGGACGAACCGACGTCGAGCCTGGACTTTGGCAACCAGATCAAACTGATCCGGCAGGTCAACGACTTGAAGGATGATTCGCTGGGCATACTGATGGCCACCC
>JAITQL010000094.1 GCA_031288935.1 Tannerella sp. | reverse complement strand
CTATACTTCACGCGGCCTGGTTTTGTGTATTGCACCTGTCCCGTTGGGGACAGGATGTTGGTAGAAAATTGGATGTGATCCACCCGCCAAAATCCCGTAGGGATGGTATGTGTGATATGACCGGCATATCATCCCTGACGGGATTTCGCCGGATGTTGAATCATTCCTTTTCTACCGACTTTTCGTCCCTGACGGGACAGGCTCCATGCACAAAACGATCCCGCGTAAAGTATAAATATGAAGAAACCTTTCATGTTTTCATCGTGCAGGGACGTTTCGCAGACGTACAAACTGGCACTGCACCGTGCAGGATCAGGTGCGAATCCGATAATCATAATTCTTTTTATCGAAATAAATGCCGGAAAAGGAATCGAATGATAGTTTTTTTTATACTTTTGCAGAGCGAAATTTCAGGGGATGCTTTCATACAACATGATTCCTGTCCCGGAAAGATAAGCGATAATCTTGGTTTTGAATATAACTGTTTGTTTTTATATCATTCACAAATTGTTTTACTTAAAAGGGTTTTGTGCGATTGCCGGACCTGTATCAACAGTCTGTCGATTAAACGGGACACATTTTGATTTCTAATTTAATAATAGCAACGATGAAAATTTTTGATGACAGTGGGACATTTTTGTCCCGAAATTTTTTAAGATTAGGTCGAATCATGCGATACGCATGTGTATTCGCTTTTATCAGTTGGACAGGTTTGCATGCCCAACAGGGAGTTTCTGTTTCGGGAACCGTCAGCGACAACACGGGCGAACCCTTACCGGGTGTAAATATTACGGTAAAGGGTTCTACAGCCGGGGTCATTAGCGACATTGACGGAAAGTATGTCATTACGGCGCCCGGGGGAAATGCCGTACTGGTGTTTATGTATGTCGGCTTCGCTACACAGGAAGTGACGGTCGGCAGTCAAAGGGTGATTGACATTACGCTGAGCGAATCGAATATTGATTTGGACGAAGTGGTGGTAATCGCCTACGGATCGTCCAAGAAACGCGATTTGACAGGATCGGTTACCTCCATTGCCGCCGATCAGATTCAGGTGCAACAGGTATCCACCGCCTCCAGGGCGCTGGAAGGACTGGTGGCCGGCGTACAGTTTGCCAACCTTTCCGGACAGCCCGGCTCCGAAAGCGCCATACAGGTCAGGGGCTTGGGTTCCATCACGGGAAGCACCTCGCCGCTGATTGTGGTAGACGGAGTGGCAACGAGTTTCAGTTTAAATTCCATTAACCCGAATGACATCGAATCCATTGTCGTGTCCAAAGACGCGGCGGCCAATGCGCTCTACGGCTCGCGCGCCGCGCACGGACTGGTTCTGGTGACTACGAAAAAGGGGAAATCGGGAAAGACGAAAATCAATGTCGACATGCGTTTCGGTTCTACCAGCAGGGGAGTGCCCGATTATGACAAAGTCAGTGATCCGGCGGACTTCTACGAATATACGTGGAAGGGGATCTATAACTTCATAAATTATGCTCCGGACAGGGCAGAGCAGTTCAAAAGCATGTCCGATCAGGAACTGCGCCAGTATGCCAGCGACAATCTGTTCAAGCAGAACGGAAATACAAACTCTGCCCGCAACGGACTTGGCAACTACATGCTGTATCGCATTCCCGAAGGGACGACACTGATTGATCCTTCTACCGGCAAACTGCGCGGAGACGCTCAACTGCTGTATAACGACGACTGGCAGGATTATTTCCTGCAACACTCGTTCCGTCAGGAATACAATGCCAACATCAGCGGATCGGTGGGCGACAAGACGGATTATTACTTTTCGCTGGGCTATCTGAGCGATCCTTCTTACGTGATGGGTTCGGACTTCAACCGCTATTCCGCCCGCATGAAAGTGAACACGCAAATAACGCCGTGGTTGAAAGGCGGAATGAATATGTCTTATTCCAGAACCTATTCCGATGCGCCGAACTATACGGGCGGTACGGTCAATACAAACGTGTTTACCTGGTTCGGTTATTTTGCGCCGATCAATGCGCTGTTTGCACACGACCAGGACGGAAACGTCATTCGGAATGAAAATGGCAAGCCGACCTTCGATTTGGGTACGGGTCAAACCTACTCCCCTTACGGGACAACGGCGCGTCCGGCCTTTAACGGGTATTCTCCGGGCATCTATTTCGAGAAGGACTTGACGGAAACAACCGCCAATTACCTGAACGGATATACCTTCCTGGAAGCTTCGTTCCTGGACGGTTTCAAACTCAAGGTCGACCTGAACATGGACGAATCGCATACACTGGGGCTGACCTACGGAAACAATGAAAGCGGCGCCGATGCCAGGGATTACAAGGGAACCATTTATAACCGCTGGGCAAGAGCCATGACGATCAATACGACCCAGCTTCTGACATGGGAGAAGAACTTTGATGCGCATCACGTGGATGTACTGGCCGGACACGAATACAGATGGTGGACGGACAAGTACATGAGAGGATCAAAATACAACATGTTCATGACCGACCAGCCTTCGCTGGCCAATGCCATCGGCACCTCCTACGTGGACGGAGCCGAAAACAGCTATGCCCTGGAAGGTTATTTGGGCAAGGTCAATTATAACTATAACGGCAAATATTATCTGAGCGCCAGTTTGAGAACGGACGGTTCTTCGATCTTCAGAAACAACAAATGGGCTACGTTCTATTCGGTCGGCGGCAGCTACCGCATATCCGAAGAAGCCTTTGTCAAGGACAATGTCTCCTGGCTTTCCGAGTTAAAGCTGCGCGCCAATTACGGAACGCTGGGAAACAACAACGGCATAGGCGCCTGGAACTGGACGGACATATGGCAAATCGCCAATGCGGGATCCATCGGGTCGCCGCTGCTGTCCATTTCCCAGACCGGATTCGGAAATACCAATCTGACGTGGGAAACCGTTCATACGTTTGATGCCGGTTTTGACTTCCGGCTTTTCAACCGCTTGTACGGTTCGATAGACTATTTCAACCGTACGACGACAGACATGCTCTGGAACGTTCGACTGGCTGCCTCCACCGGTCAGAGCGCGGCCACGCAAAATGCCGGCGAAATGCAGAACAGCGGTATTGAAGTGGATTTGGGTGTCGACCTCGTCCGTTCAAAAGAGCTTTTATGGAGTGTTGGCATTAATCTTTCCCATTACGCCAACAAGTTGACGAAAATTCCGGAAAGCGTAGGTTCTCCGCTGTATGACGGCGCTTATGTGGACGGCAATTACCTGCGCGGCGCAGGGAAAGACTATTTCAACCTGTATCTGTACCGGTATGCCGGCGTAGATCAGGAAACCGGACTGGGCTTGCTGTACAAGACATTGACCGCAGCGGATATCGAAACGGGAAACTATGCAGGGAAAAACGCCGGAGACGTGGTTACCACCGCCGTCGGCTCCCAGGCCACACGGTTTGAGTTAGGCTCGGCCTCGCCGGATCTGGTGGGCGGATTCAACACGAATCTCAGGTACAGGAATATTGACTTCTCGCTGATCACCAGCTGGCAGCTGGGCGGCAAGATCGTAGACCTTTCCTACCAGGGACTGACCGGTCAGGGGATCGGACGGGCTATCCACGCCGATTTGCTGGACGCATGGACGCCGGACAACAAAGATTCCAACATTCCCATGCGCATGCTGGGCGGAACAAACTACGGCAGTGTACCTGCAGGCGGCAGCGCCGGACAATATTCCGACTTCAGCCTCTTCAGTGCAAGCTACCTGAACCTGAAATCGGTTTCCGCAGGCTATACAATCCCGTCGGGACTGCTGCGGAAGGCCTTTATAGAGAACCTGCGAATTTATATCTCGGGAGAAAACCTCTTCCTCCTGTCGGCCAAGAAAGGCCTGGATCCGCGCGTTTCATTTGGCGGAGCAGCCGTCAGCGCATACGGTTTCCCGCAGGCGAAAGTAGTTTCTGCCGGTTTGAATATTACATTTTAAATAACATCACTAATAATAAAAACAGATACGTATGAAAGCGAAATTAGGAATATGGGGAATGATCGCATGTTTGTTCATTTCCTGTAACGACAGTTTGAATATAGATCCGTCGGATCGCATGACGCAGAAAGACATCCAGGAGATGGTAAAGAAAGACCCGGCAACGGTACTGGAACCGCTGGTCACCTCGCTGGTCTCGCAGGTCAACGGCTATGGCACCGGCTCCGTAAACGACCGGAATCTGGCCATCCTGAACCTGCGTCTCACCCTGAAAGGGAATGACGCGGCAAAAGTAAGAACCGGATGGCTGGACGACGATTACCAGATGCGCGACTGGCGCTCCGAGAGCGCGTCCGACGCGCAACTTTTCTGGAGAAGCTTCTACCGGTATATTTTCCTGGCCAACCAGATATTGAGTATCGTCCCCGAAGACGCGGACTTGTCCGGCGCAACCGATGCCAGCAAAGCCATCATGAAGTACAAGGCCGTGGCGCTGACATTCCGGGCATTTTCCTACACCGGGCTGATGTGGCTGTATCAGGACGACTACCTGCACGGAGGCAGGGAAAAGGCCGGCGTGCCCCTGTACACGACTACGACCGGTGTCGCCCGGGGAAGAGCGTCGTCGGAAGAAGTCTGGGCGCTGATACTGGACGATGGCGCCGAGGCGGTCAGACTGTTCAAGGCCGCGGACAATTACAAAACGGACAGCCGTACCGATGTGGACGGGAGCGTAGCCTCCGTCGTGCTTGCACGCGCCGCCCTGACTGCGGGCAACTGGGAAACCGCCATTGCAGCGGCAGCCGACGTCATCAATGCCTATCCGGACTTGATGAACGAAGAGGAATACACCACAACGGGCTTTACCCTGCTGGACAAGGAGACCGTTTTCGGCTACGAATACGCCTCCACCACCGGAAAGGGCACTTCTTCTTTCCCGGGATGGATGAATATCTACGGCGAGGGCGGTTACGGAGGTTCGCAGGCCACGTCGTGGCTGGCAATCGACAACCGGCTGTACGATCAGATTTCGGATACGGACTATCGCAAGAAAAATTTTGTCGGCGATACCCCGGTCGAATACACGTACCCGACCTCCGGTCAGGAAATTGTCATCGAAAAGTATTACCAGCTGAAATTTGCGACCACCGTTCTGAACAACGGAACAGCCTACAATCAAAACGAGATTTACATGCGTGCATCGGAGATGATCCTGGCCAAGGCCGAAGCCGAAGCCCGCGCAGGCAAGGATGCGGATGCCCAGCGCACGCTGTATCAGTTAGTCTCGCAGCGCGACGCGTCGTACAGCCAGTCCTCCAACACGGGCGAAGCCCTGTTGAAGGAAATACAGCTGCACCGCCGGATCGAACTCTGGGGCGAAGCCGGACATGAGTTCTACGACAACAAGCGGTGGCACATTGGCGTCGACCGCAACGGCTCGACGAATCATCAGCAGAAGGTAACGCTGGCGGCAGGTAAGTTTACCATGCAAATCCCGCTGGAAACGGAAATAAACTACAATCCCAACATTACGCCGGCAGATCAAAATCCGCTCTGACGAACATAATATATCGGGTTTCCGCCATCGGTTCGCGATAAAAAAGAGGATGTCTCCACGGGGAGCATCCTCTTTTTTTCTGCCATCCACATGCAGCGTTTCGGAAAAGTCATGCCCTCAAGTCCGTCTGTCCGAAACCCGGATTCAAAAGAGATCACCTGTTCACCCCGACAGAAGATTCCCGGACATTGGGTCTGAAAAGTTGGACTTCGGAAGGGGAAAATTGGACTTCCGAACTGAAAAATTGGACTTCGGAAGGGGAAAATTGGACTTCCGAACTGCAAAATTGGACTTCAGAAGGGGAAAATTGGACTTCGGAACTGCAAAATTGGACTTCAGAAGGGGAAAATTGGACTTCAGAAGGGGAAAATCGGAGTTCGGAACTGCAAAAGTGGGCTTCGGAAG
>JAITQL010000176.1 GCA_031288935.1 Tannerella sp. | reverse complement strand
CTCCTTTTTCTTCAGCCCTTTTCCGACCTTCCCGATCAGGGGATTGTTCCTGTTGCTGACCGGAAGCAGTGCGTAACGGCCTGCGTAAACGACCTTTTCACGGCCGGTTGCGTCTTCCCCTGAAACCTGACCGGCAACGACCGATATGCGTGCCGCGCCGGCGACCTTTTCAGGATTCACCTTCACCTCGAACGTCGTGCCGGGGTGTTCCTTTTTGTACTCTGTCACCCATTTCTCCACAATCGGGTGCACGAACTTGATTCCTTCAATATGTATTTCCTGCGCAACCGCGTTGCCGGAAAACCAGCTCAATAAAGAGACTGTAGCGAGTGTATGTATTATCTTTTTCATATGTCCTGCGAACTTGAAATAAATGACTGACATCTTCCTTTTTTATTAATTGCGTTTATTGCCGTTTAACGGCGCAAAGGTAAGAGGGTATTACTTTTTGTGAAATACCATGTTGGGGGTATATTCCCGACTTCGTCATTGAGACACCCGAAATTTGTCATCAAAGCGTTGAACTTTGAAACGTTGAACCTCTCCATGCACAAAACCATGCCGCATAAAGTATGTTCCCCTGTAAATGAATGGAAAAATTGAATTTTGAATTTTCACCTGACAAGCTGCAATAGGGGCAGGCTGACGGTGCATCCGACGCCGCTGTATTTCCAGCGGTCGAAACCAACGAATTTCCCTGATTTATACAACCGGACATCCCTTCCCTGCCGATTGGAAAAGGCAATCAAGGATACCGAAAAAAAGGTCTTTCCTCACGGAGAGACCTTTTTCTCACTTATTACAAGAATAAGCAGTTAATCACTAATAAAATAAATTCATGCAAAATCCTGTATCATATCAATTTTCCGTATCCGTATACGGCGCGACTGCCCAATTCTTCTTCGATCCGAAGCAATTGGTTGTATTTGGCCATCCGGTCTGAACGGCTGAGCGAACCTGTTTTGATTTGCCCGCTGTTGGTTGCCACGGCAATGTCGGCAATCGTTGCATCTTCCGTTTCGCCGGAACGGTGAGATGTGACCGTTGTATAGCCATGACGGTGTGCCATTTCGATTGCGTTCAGCGTTTCCGTGAGCGAACCGATCTGGTTTACTTTGATAAGAATGGAGTTGGCACAACCTTCGATGATGCCTTTCGACAGGAAGTCTACGTTGGTGACAAACAAATCGTCGCCCACCAGCTGGCAGCGGTTGCCGATGCGTTCCGTCAGTTTCTTCCAGCCGTCCCAGTCGTTTTCGTTCATACCGTCTTCGATGGAGTCAATCGGATAGGCGTCGATTAATTTTTCGAGATAGTCAACCTGCTGGTCGGAAGTACGCTTTTCGCCTTTGGCGCCTTCAAACTTGGAGTAATCGTACACGCCGTTGACATAAAATTCGGACGCTGCGCAGTCGAGGCCGATTTTCACATCCTTTCCCGGTTCGTAACCGGCCGCCTTGACAGCGGTAAGAATGGAGTTCAGCGCATCTTCGGTACCGTCCAGCGCCGGGGCAAAACCGCCTTCGTCGCCGACAGCCGTACTCAGTCCGCGTCCTTTCAGCACCGCTTTCAGTGCGTGGAATACTTCCGCTCCCATCCGCAACCCTTCCTTGAAGGAAGCCGCTCCGACGGGACGGATCATAAACTCCTGGAACGCAATCGGCGCATCGCTGTGAGAACCGCCATTGATGATATTCATCATCGGCACCGGGATTACGTAGGTATTCACGCCGCCAATGTACTTGTAGAGCGGAATGTCCAGATAGTCCGCTGCGGCTTTGGCTACGGCCAGCGAAACGCCGAGAATCGCGTTGGCGCCAAGGTTGGATTTCGTTTTTGTCCCGTCCAGTTCGAGCATCAGGTTGTCAATACCCCGCTGGTCTAATGCCGACCGGCCAATGATGGCCGGCGCAATCTTTCCGTTAATGTTTTCAACTGCGTTCAGAACGCCTTTGCCGCCATAGCGTTTCTTGTCGCCGTCGCGCAATTCCAGCGCTTCATGCTCGCCGGTTGATGCTCCGGAGGGAACAGATGCCCTGCCCCGGATGCCTGATTCCAGTACAATATCCACTTCAACAGTGGGATTACCTCTTGAGTCGAGGATTTCACGTCCAATAACCGATTCTATTTTCATTATTTATATATTTAAAAACACAAGCGCAAATATACGGGTTTTTATCATACGGCAAACCTTTTGGCGGGATAAAAATGTATCTGCAAAGCATGACTGTCTGCGGCAAACGCCGGAACGGTACGCTCGTCCGTAACCGGGATCATGTAACATTTCATCCGCTAATATTTGCCCAGTATCGGGATAAACGCTACTTTTGCGCTGTTTTTGTCCATTTATACATAAGAACAGTACAGAATGCCAACCATTTCAAAACGGGGAATCAACATGCCTGCTTCCCCTATCCGTAAACTTGTGCCGCTGGCCGATCAGGCCAAAGCGAAGGGAGTTAAAGTATATCACCTCAACATCGGACAGCCGGACTTGCCGACGCCCGAAGTGGGACTCGAAGCAGCGCGGCGGCTGAACCGGACCGTGCTGGAATACTCGCCCAGCGCGGGAATCCTCTCTTTCCGTCAGAAGCTGGTGACGTATTATCACAAGTTCAAAATCTTTGTCGACCTGGACGACATCATCATCACCACCGGCGGTTCGGAAGCCGTCTCCTTCTCGTTCATGGCCTGCCTCGACCCGGGCGACGAGATCATCATTCCCGAGCCGGCCTATGCCAACTATATGGCTTTCGCCATCTCCGCCGGCGCCGAGATACGGACGATCCCCTCGTCCATCAACGACGGTTTCGCGCTGCCTTCGATGGACAAGTTCGAGACGCTGATCACCGACCGCACCAAGGCCATTATGATCTGCAATCCCAACAATCCGACCGGATATCTCTATACGCAGAAGGAAATGAATCAGCTGAGAGACCTGGTGAAGAAATACGACCTGTTTCTGTTTTCGGACGAGGTCTACCGCGAATTTTGCTACACGGGCGCGCCCTACATTTCGGCCTTCCATCTGGAGGGCATCGAAAACAACGTCGTGCTGGTGGATTCCGTCTCGAAACGCTACAGCGAGTGCGGCATCCGCATCGGGGCGCTGATTACGAAGAACCGCCAGGTGAAGGACAACGTAATGAAGTGGTGTCAGGCGCGGCTGAGTCCGCCCCTGATCGGGCAGTTCATCGCCGAGGCCTCGCTCGACACGCCGGAGGAGTACATGCTGTCGGTGTACAACGAATACCTGGAGCGGAGGAATTTTCTGGTAGACGGCCTGAACCGGATCGACGGCTGCTACTCTCCGATTCCGATGGGCGCGTTCTACACCGTTGTCAAGCTGCCGGTGGACGATGCGGACGAGTTTTGCGCCTGGTGCCTGCGCGACTTCCAGCACGAAGGCCAGACAATCATGATGGCGCCGGCATCGGGATTCTACACCTCGCCCGGCTACGGAAAAAACGAGGTGCGCCTCGCCTACGTCCTCAAGAAGGAAGACCTGGCCCGGGCGCTCGTCGTGCTGGAAAAAGCCCTCGAAGTTTATCCCGGACGCACGAAATAGTTCTCTCCGAATGAAGAATGAAGAATGAAAAACGATGCATGGCGAGCGGCGAATTTTGTATGTGGAACCCTTGAATTTTTGAATCTTGAATTTTGAATGGTTCATAGCCCGCCGGGTACATTTCAGCCGGTCTGCCGGCGAACGCAGGGTGACGCCTCCCGCCATACGGATTGCAACGGCGGGCATCGCCCTGGGATTGTGCATGATGTTGCTGTCCGTAGCAATCGTCGTGGGCTTCAAGAAAGAGGTGCGCAACAAGGTCATCGGATTCGGCTCGCACATACAGATCACGAATTTCGACAGCAATACATCGTACGAAACCGTGCCGGTGATGGTAAGCGACACGCTGCTGGAGGAGCTGCGCTCTTTTCCCGGTATTCGCCACGCGGAACGCTTCGCCACCACGCTGGGCATGATCAAAACCGAAACGGCCTGTCAGGGATTCGTCATGAAGGGGATTGACGAAGAGTTCGACGGGTCGTTTTTCCGGGAATACCTGACGGAGGGCGAACTCTTCACCGTCGATCCTGAAAAGACCTCGACCGGCGTTCTGATTTCCCGCTACCTGGCCGACATGCTCGGACTGGAGTGCGGAGGGGAGTTCATCTCCTATTTCGTGCAAAACGTCGAGCAGATGCGGGCGCGCAAGCTTCATATCCGCGGAATCTACGACACGGGCTACGCGGACTACGACAAACTCTATATTCTGGCGGACATCAAGCAGGTCATTCGCCTGAACGACTGGGACGGCGACGCCGTGAGCGGCCTCGAGTTGTTTGTAGACGATTACGACCGCCTCGACGCCATCTCCGAAGCGCTTTACTTCCGGTTGATTGACAGGAAAGACCGCCGGGGAAACACGTTTTACGTGCGTTCCATCAAGGAACTCAGTCCGATGGTATTTAACTGGCTGGACGTATTGGACATCAACGTCGCGGTGATTCTGCTGCTGATGATGGCCGTTTCCGGCTTCACCATGATTTCGGGACTGCTGATTATCATTCTGGAGCGTACGCGGATGATTGGCGTCCTGAAAGCGCTGGGACAGGAAGACCGCAGCCTGCGCAAGGTATTTCTTTATATATCCTCCTTTCTGATCGGCAAGGGCATGTGCTGGGGAAACGTGATTGCGGGGGTGATCTGTTTCATCCAGTCCCGTTTCCACGTCGTTTCGCTCGATCCGTCGAACTACTACCTGGACACCGTGCCGGTAGACATGAACGTGACGTCGTGGCTGCTGATCAATGCCGGGACGTGGCTGGTTTCGATGTGCATGATGCTTGGCCCCTCCTGCCTGATTACCAAAATACATCCGGCCCGGACCATGCGGTTTGAATAGAATGGCGCGGAGCGCGTTTGAGAAACAATGCTCCGATTTGATGCCGCCTTATCCTGAAAGATGAAAAGGCTGCCCGTTATCCGGGCAGCCTTTTTTGCGTTCCTGCCGGCATCCGGCTGAAAAGACACATATAATTTTTCACGTCGTCCGGCACGCCGGATTTCAAGAAAAAGATTTTTTCACGTCGTCCGGCACGCCGGATTTCAATAAAAAGACTTTTTCATCCCGTCCGGCATGTCGGATTTCAAGAAAAAGACTTTTTCATACCGTCCGGCATGTCGGATTTCAATAAAAAGATTTTTTCATGTCGTCCGGCACGCCGGATTTCAAGAAAAAGACTTTTTCGCGTCGTCCGAAGCGCCGGATTTCGATAAAAAGTTTTTTCCAATTTGTCCGACACGCCGGATCACAAAAAAAAGACTTTTTCATCTTGTCCGACGTGTCGGATTTCGAGAAAAAGT
>JAITQL010000242.1 GCA_031288935.1 Tannerella sp. | reverse complement strand
CTTGCGTTCCACCAACAGATCATGCGTGCGCAACATTTCAAAGAACCTGTCCCGACCGTAGCGGGGCGACAGCTTGCAGATGCTCTCCCTGTACATGTTGTCACGTCCTGAAAAAGTTGACGGGAACTTGCCTGAATGAGCCTCTTTGGTCGAAGGATAAGCGAAGGATCGCTCTGAAGAAGTCGTTTCTATCATTCGGCAGGAATAAATCTTCAAGTATTGAGAATTGAACTCTTGAACCTCCGAATCCTTTGCCGAGGTCTGCTTCCCTCACGGAGCCTGCGGAACGGGTTGATTCAATCTTCCAGCGCCAGCAGGAAACGTTTGAACCCTTCAAAGTCTTTTCCCAACGGGATACTTTGTTTCTCGCCCTGCATGAAGGCCTGCAATTTGGACGGAATCTCGACCGGTACGCCGGTGATGCGGTCTACGGTCTCCTTGAATTTGGCCGGATGAGCCGTTTCCAGGAATACGCCTGTTTCGCCCGGTTGCAATGCGCGGTCGACCAGCGCCTGATAACCGCAGGCGCCATGCGGGTCGAGCAAATAGTGGCGGGTATGGCAGACTTCGCGTAGCGTATCGCCGATTTGCCCGTCCGTGTAACGGTAACCGGAAATATCCTTTGCAATGGCAGCATGGTTGTGTCCGTACAAGTCCAGTATGCGGGCGAAGTTACTCGGATTACCGACATCCATCGCATTGGCCAGCGTCGCCACGGAGGGACGCGGCGTATAGACGCCCGTTTGCAGGTATTCCAGGAAGACGTCGTTGCGGTTGTTTGCCGCAATGAAATGCCGGATGGGCAAACCCATCCGCCGGGCAAACAGTCCGGCCGTGATATTGCCGAAGTTGCCGCTGGGGACGCAGACCGTGAGCCGGTCGGCTTTTCCTGCACGGTCTAATTGTGCGTAGGCATGGAAGTAGTAAAACGCCTGCGGCAGAAAACGGGCGACGTTGATGGAATTGGCCGAGGTCAGTTGCAGGCGACGGTTCAGGTCTTCGTCGGCAAAGGCGGTTTTTACCAGCGCCTGGCAGTCGTCAAACGTTCCGTCCACTTCGAGCGCGGAGATGTTTTGTCCCAGTGTGGTAAACTGGCATTCCTGAATCGGACTGACTTTCCCCTTGGGATAAAGCACGAACACGCGGATGGCGGGTATGCCCAGAAAGCCGTTGGCCACGGCGCTGCCCGTGTCGCCGGAGGTTGCCACCAATACATTCACTTCGCGCCGAATGCCTTTCTTGCGGATAAAGTATTCCAGCATCCGCGCCATGAAGCGGGCGCCGACATCTTTGAAGGCAAGCGTAGGCCCGTGAAACAGTTCAAGGCTGTAAATGGAATCGTCTACCTGTACGACCGGCGTATCAAACGACAGCGTATCCTGTACGATGGCCGACAGTGCGTCCGGCTCCATGTCTTCTCCGAAAAAGGCTTGCGCTACATGATCTGCTATTTCATGAAACGATTGGTCTTTCAATGACCGGATCGTGCGCCTGTCCAGTACCGGAATCCGTTCGGGCATGTAAAGACCCTTGTCGCCGGCCAGACTTTTAATCACCACTTCTTCCAGGCTGGCCATCGGCGCTTGCCTGTTTGTACTGTAATAATACATAAATTCAAAGATTCAAAAATTCAAAAATTCGAGGATTCACTTTCGACAGGGTGCAAGGAATGTTTTCATAAAGGCATCGCCGAACAGCAAACCGCATGTTCCCTGCAAGACGGAGAACTCGTCGTAGCGTTCGACGGCGTCCGGCGTCTGTCCGGGTGCATAAATCAGAAATGGAACAGGGTCTTTCGTGTGCGTCCGAACGGCGCAGGGCGTGGGATGGTCGGGCAGGACGGCGATGGCAACCGGTTCGTCCCATTGCCTGACAGCTTCGTATATGACGCCCGTCACGCGCTTGTCCAAGTCTTCAACGGTACGCACTTTCAGTTGGACGTCTCCCTCATGACCGGCCTCGTCGCTGGCTTCCACATGGACGTACACGAAATCGTGCGTTTTCAACGCCTCTATCGCTGCCTGTGCCTTCCCTTCGTAATTCGTGTTGTACAGGCCGGTGGCGCCTTCTACCTGAATCACGTCCATGCCGGCATACACGCCGATGCCGCGTATCAGGTCGACGGCCGAGATAACCGCGCTGTTCGCGATGCCATACAATTCTTTCAGCGTTTGCATGGCCGGGCGATAACCGGGCGACCAGGGCCAGATACTGTTGGCAGGGTCTTTTCCGGCGGCGATTCGCTTTTGGTTGACCGGATGGCCGGGCAGTATTTCCTGCGATTTCAAGACAAGCTGATTGAGTATACCGGCCGTTTGCGCGGCGGCTGCGTCAGTCTCCCGGATGAACGCCGGACGGAACGGCTGCATCGGGATGTCGTGCGGAGGCGTACAGTGCAGCCGTTTGTCTCCTCCCTGCATGACCAGCAGATGGCGGTACGAAACGCCCGCATGAAAACGAATCCGTGCATTGCCCAGCGTTTCATTCAAAAAGACAATCAACTCATACGCCTCTTCATTCGTGATGTGTCCGGCCGAATGGTTTTTGAGCCGGTCGCCTTCCAGACAGACCAGGTTGCAACGCATCGCCAGTTCGCCCGGATGCAGTTCGACGTTCATGCTGGCGGCTTCCAATACGCCGCGTCCTTCGTAGACTTTCGGCAAATCATACCCCAGCACGGCCAGATTGGCCACCTCGCTGCCGGGCTGAAAACCGTCGGGCACGGTCTTTAACCGGCCGGTAACGCCCAGACGCGCCAGTTCGTCCATACAGGGCGTATGCGCATATTGCAGCGGCGTCTTGCCGCCCAGCATGTCCACGGGTTCATCGGCCATCCCGTCGCCTAAAATCAGTATATGTTTCATCATTGCAAAATCAAAAAGTGTATGTCGCTAACGGATGTTGGCGATGGAGATAATATCGGCAAACACGCCGGCGGCCGTCACATCGTCGCCCGCGCCATATCCCTTGATGATCATCGGATAATCGTTGTACCGCTCGGTAGATATCATGATGATGTTATTGCTTCCTTCCAGTTCATAAAAGGGATGGTGACGGTCTACTTCCTGCAGGCCGACTTCGCAGACGCCTTTTTCCATCCGGGCAACCAGCCGGATCCGTTTCTTTTCCGCTTCCACGCGGCGACGCATGTCTTCAAAGCCTTCGTCCAGTTCGTGGATGTTCTCCCAGAAATCGTCCAGCGTCCCTTCAAAGTATGTTTCGGGGATGAACAGGTTGACTTTCACATCTTCCTGCTCCACCTTGTACCCGGCTTCGCGTGCCAGAATCACCAGCTTGCGGATCACGTCCTTGCCGCTCAGGTCGACGCGCGGGTCGGGTTCGGCGTAACGCGCCTCCTTTGCCATCCGGATCGCCCGGCTCAGCGGTATCTCCGCGCTCAGGGTATTGAAAATAAAGTTCAGACTGCCCGACAGCACGGCGTCGAGGCACAGGATATGATCGCCGCTGTTGATCAGGCCGTTCATCGTGTTGATGATGGGGAGGCCGGCGCCGACATTCGTCTCGAACAAATACTTGATGTCCCGCTGGCGGGCGATTTCCTTCAACTTCAGGTAATGGCTGTATGCGGAAGAAGCGGCCACCTTGTTGGCAGCTACCACGGAGATGTTGTTTTTCAGCAGTTCCTCGTATATGCCGGCTACTTCCTCGCTGGCGGTGCAGTCCACAAAGACGGAGTTGAAGATGTTCATCTCCAGAATGTCGTCACACAACTCCCGCGACGAACCCGGCGTGCCGTTGGCCTTCAGTTCCTCCAGGCAGTTTTCCAGATTCAATCCTTCGCGACACAGCAGGCGTTGCTTCGAGTTTGCAATACCCACCACGCGCAGCTTCAGACTGTTTTGTTCCATCAGGGTAGACTGCTGAATCCGAATCTGCTCCAGCAGTTTGCCGCCCACCGTCCCCACGCCGGCGATAAAAAGGTTCAGTACTTTATATTCCGACAGAAAAAAAGAATCGTGGATCGAATTAAGCGCCTTTCGCAGATAGGGATGTTTGATGACGAACGAAATATTCGTTTCCGAAGCGCCCTGCGCACAGGCAATCACGCTGATGCCGGCGCGTCCCAGCGTGCCGAACAGCTTGCCGGCAATGCCGGGCGTCCGTTTCATGTTTTCGCCCACGATGGCCACGGTCGCCAGGTCGCGTTCGGCCTCTACGTCGTTGATTTCGCCCAGCGAACGCTCCAGCGCAAATTCCTCGTTCAGCACGCTTACCGCCACCCCGGCGTCGGCATGGCACACGGCAAAGGTGGTATTGTTTTCCGAACTGGCCTGCGAAACCATGAAGACGCTGATGCCGTTTTTGGCCAGCGTCTTGAAGATTCGGTAGTTGACGCCGATCACGCCGACCATGCCCAGCCCCTGCACCGTAATCAGGCACGTATCGTTGATCGACGAGATGCCCTTGATGATCGCCTTGCCCTTTGCCGGCTCCTCGCCGCGTTCGCGCGAGATGTAGGTGCCGGGCACCTCCGGGTGGAAGGTGTTGCGGATGCGGATGGGAATGTTCTTGTGATACACCGGATAGATGGTAGGCGGATAAATCACCTTGGCGCCGAAGTTGCACAGCTCCATCGCTTCCGTAAACGTGAGGCGGTCGATCACGTAGGCGCTGTTGATCACCTTCGGATCGGCCGTCATAAAGCCGTCCACATCCGTCCATATCTCCAGGATGGAAGCATTCAGCACCGTCGCCAGGATGGAAGCGGTATAGTCGGAGCCGCCGCGTCCCAGGTTGGTGATTTCGCCGTTTTCCTTGCTCGACGAGATAAATCCGGGCACCAGCGCCACCTGGGGCAGCTGGCGGAACGTTTCCTGAATCAACCGGTTTGTCAGTTCAAAGTCGACAATATGCTTGTTAAACTGCCGGACGGTTTTGATGAACAGGCGGGAATCGTACAGCGTGGCGCCTTCGATGACATGCGCGAGAATGGAGGAAGAAAGGCGCTCGCCGTAGCTCACGATGACGTCGGACGTTTTGGCCGACAGATCCTTGATCAGGTATACGCCCCGAAAAATATTCTCCAGTTCCTCGACGATGGCCATCGCCTGTTTCTCCACTTCGTCGCACTGCGCCGGGGCGACGATCTCGCGAATGATCTTCCTGTGACGCGCCGTAACTTCCGCCAGTTCGTGCCGGTAAGCCCCGTCACCCTCCGATGCCATCCGGGAGATATGAATCAGTG
>JAITQL010000173.1 GCA_031288935.1 Tannerella sp. | reverse complement strand
GTGGACTCAATTTTTGAATCTTTGAATTTTGAATCTTTGAATCACAAAAAAAAAGAGCGCCTTCGAAATCACATCGGGGCGCTCTCCAAACATTTATAGACATGAAAAACTAATTCTTGAACAGATTCGGGAAGATCAGCGAAAAGATTAATACGACCAGTCCGGCCACCAGCACGAGGATGGTTGTCCGGGAAACGCCTTTCCACTCCTTGAGCACGATCCCCCATACGTTACTGAAGGTCACATTCAGCGCCATCAGGATGCACCACGAAAACGCCATCATGACGCTTCCCGGCTCCAGGAAACTCTTTCCCATACCCAGTCCGAAAAACTGGCAGTACCACAGCAGCCCGGCCAGTGCGCAAAAGGCAAGGTTGTTCGGCAGCAGCGACGTCTTGCCGTAATCGCCGAAGGTTCTGTTTTTCCCGTTTTGATACAGGCAGTAAATGGCATTCGTAAGGAATCCCCCGCAAGTCACCATCAGTGTGGCCGGCAAGGTCTTGAACAGTTCGCTGCCTCCGGAAACAACCAGCGGCTCGCCGGCTTCCAGTCCCAGTGCGAAACAGGCGCTCATCACGCCCGCCAGCAATGCGACCAGCATGCCTTTGGTCAGGGCAAAATCCTTTACGGCGGCTTTCTTCTCTTCTTCCGTCATGTTCCGTGCGCGCAGACTGCCGGCATACCCGATGACGGAAATGCCCGCCAGCGTAATGCAAACGCCGGCCAGGAGGATAAGTCCGCTGCCGTGAAACAGATCCGTCCCTTTCATGATGGCCGGAATAACGGTTCCGAAGGCCGAGCAGGTGCCCAGCGCGATCGACTGTCCCAGGGCGACGCCCAGATAGCGCATGCTCAGTCCGAACGTCAGTCCGCCGATGCCCCACAGCACGCCAAAGCCCAGCGCTTTCAGCGCAGCCGGGGGATCGACTGCAAGCACCTGCGCCAGACTGCTTCCTTCGGGCACGGCCAGCAAAGCGCCCAGCAAGGGAAAAATCAGCCACGCAAAGAGACCCTGCGTCAGCCAGAAACTTTCCCACGACCATTCCTTTACCTTGTTGATCGGGACGTAGGAACTGGACTGTCCGAAACTCCCGATCGCGATGATTACCAATCCGATTAACGTGTTCATGAGCGTCTGTTAACCCCTTTTCGATGTAACGTCCCTTTCGTAGGCCTGTATCTCGGCGATGTAATCTTCGCCCACCGGCACGCTGTTTTGCAAACAGAACATGTCCCACACCGCGTTCCAGGGCAGGCTCTTCAATTCTTCCTGCAAGGCGAGGCGTTCAAACAGCTGCTCGTTGTCTTCGTAGGCCTGCAACGTCGTCGACGGTTCCAGCAAGGCCATCAAAATCGCCTTCTGCGTAGAGCGGCTGCCGATCACGTAAGCGCCGATCCGGTTGATGGTGGCGTCGAAGTAATCCAGTCCGATGTGTACGCGGTCGAGTGCGTTGCAACGGATAATCTCGCGCGCCAGATCCTGCAGGTCGTCATTCAGGATGACGACGTGGTCGCTGTCCCAGCGAATCGGCCGGCTGACGTGCAGCATGATTTCGGGCGTAAAGAGCAGCATCGACGAAATCTTGTCGGCAATACTCTCCGTCAGATGGAAATGGCCGGTATCCAGGGTAACGATCTTCCCTTTTTTCGCGCCGTAACCCAGATAGAAATCATACGAACCGACGGTATAGCTCTCCAGACCGATACCGAACAGCTTGGCTTCGATACAGTCCTTCATGTTCCGGTATCCGGTTGCGAAAACCTCGTCCAGCGACTGTTCGAGGATGCGGCGATACTTCAGCCGGTTGGCCGGTACTTCCTTGCTGCCGTCGTGTACCCAAAGGTTCATGATGCAGGGATCGCCCTGGAACTGTCCCATCGCTTCACTGACTGCACGGCAGCGTTTCGTATGCTCGATCCAGAAGTCGCGAATCCCCTTGTCCGGATTCGCCAGTGTCAGATTACCGCTTTTTGGGTGCGAGAACGACGTGGAGTTGAAATCCAGCTTCAGGCCGTTCGCTTTCGCCCATTCCATCCAGCTTTGGAAGTGAACCGGTTCCACTTCGTCGCGATCCACTGCTTTTCCCTGAAAGTCACCATAAATCTCATGCAAGCTGATTCGGTGATTACCGGCAATAAATGATTTGGCTTTCACCAGATCGGCACGCAATTCTTCGATCGTACGGGCTTTACCGGGATAATTTCCGGTTACCTGTATCCCTCCTGTCAGGTCGCCGCCCTGGTTTTCAAAACCACTGACGTCGTCGGCCTGCCAGCAGTGCAGCGACAAAGAAATCTTTCCCAACGTGTTCAGGGCTTTTCCCGTATCCACGCCTAACGCAGCATAACGTTCCGCTGCGATGTCATACGCTTGTTTAACCAAACTTTCTTTCATAATCAATCTGTTTTTATTTACTGTTAATACTATGTGATATACTGTTTCTGTTTTATCCCTGTTGCGGAAGAAACGTCTGCAAGGGAAACGACTTGGCCACGATTTTGCGGATTTCCCAGCGGTCGGCCACCAGTCCGGCGGCTTTGGCCTGCATCAGACAATTACCGATAGCCGTTGCTTCGGACGGGCCGGCTACGACCGGCAAACCGATGGCATTGGCCGTGAATTGGTTCAGCAGCGCATTTTGCGAGCCGCCGCCAATCACGTGCAGTTTCTCGACGGGGAACGGAATCATGGATGACAACATTCCCAGGACTTCTTTGTAGCGATTGGCCAGACTGTCGAAAATGCAACGGATATAAGCGGCATCCGTGTCCGGAACCGGCTGGTTGTTTTCTTCGCAAATCGTGGCGATTGCCTTACTCATGCTGACCGGATTCGCCAGACGCGGGTCGTCCGGATTGACGATCGACCGGCTCTTTCCGGCTTGTTCGGCCATCTTCACTATTTCGGGATACGAATAGCTGCGTCCGGCTTTTTCCCACTCTTTCCGGCACTGCTCCAGCAGCCACATGCCGGTAATGTTTTTCAGAAAACGGGTCGTCCCTTCAATACCGCCTTCGTTCGTGAAATTCTTCTCAAACGATTCCCGTGTCAGGATGGGCGTTTCCGTTTCGACCCCCATCAAGCTCCACGTGCCGCTGCTCAAGTAGGCGAAATGCCTGTTTTCAGCCGGTACGGAAATAATAGCCGAGGCGGTGTCGTGTCCGGCTACGGTGACGACAGGGACTTTTCCGAGACCTGTTTCTTCCGCCAGGGCGTCGGTCAGCGTACCTGCTACCGTACCCGGATCCACCGGCGGATATACCAGCGAAGCCGGCAGTCCGGCCGCTTCCAGCAGAGAGGTTTCGAACTGGCGCGTCGCGGGATTCAACAGTTGCGAAGTCGACGCTTCCGTATATTCGCAAACCTGTTTCCCGGTCAGCAGATAGGACAGCAAATCCGGCATAAAGAGAATTTTATCAGCCGCAGCCAAAGGCGCGAAACCTGTTTTCTTCGCCCTGAAAAGCTGATACAGACTGTTGAAATTCATCACCTGGATACCCGTCAGACCGTATACCCGTTCGCGCGGTACAATTTGGAAAAACTCTTCCGGCGCACCGTCCGTATACGGGTCGCGATAGGCACGCGGCATACCCAGTACCGTACCGTCCTTGCCAATATAGCCAAAATCCACGCCCCAGGTGTCTATCCCGATTGAGGTCAATTCAATCCCCTGCTTTGCGCAAACCTTTAACCCTTCTTTCAACGACTCGTACAGCCCGAACACATTCCAATAATATTTGCCATGCAATTCCAAGATGGCATTGGGGAAACGGGTCAGCTCTTTCATTTCAAAATTGACACCGTCAAACGTTCCGAGAATCGACCGGCCGCTTGTCGCGCCCAGATCAAATGCTAAAAAATAATATTTCTTCATGACAACATGGCAATAAATAATTTAACCGTGGCAAAGGTATTTTCTTTTTCTCTATCTTTGCTTACTAAAATGACAATATAGATTTAAATTCTGACACAACCATGTTGAAAAATGAGCAGCTGCGCTATCTGACGATCAATGCCGTAGACGAAGACTGGGGCATTGTAGTAACAACGGTCGGGTACCAGTTTATTCCGCCGCAAAGTCCCTATCCGCTGTCCCGCCATCCGGACAAGTATAATTTTTCGCCGTTAAGCAAACGGACGCTTAATGAATATCAACTGATTTACATCACCAAAGGTTCCGGTTATTTCATGTCCCGGTCCGTCAGGAAACAGAAAATCGGCGAAGGCTCGATGATACTGCTTTTCCCGGGCGAATGGCACAGCTATTATCCCGATCCCGATACGGGATGGGACGAGCACTGGGTAGGATTCCGCGGCCCGCACATCGACAGGCGGGTGGAGAATCATTTCTTCGGCAAGGAAAATCCGCTGTTCAACATCGGCCACAGTTCAACGATTCTCCGACTGTACGAAGATATTCTTGACTTGGCAAAGAAAGAAAAGACCGGCTATCAACAAATGATTTCCAGTATTGTGCTTCATATCCTGGGTTCCGTTTACTACAAATGGAAAAACAATCACTTCATGGATTCCTACATAGAAGAACGGATTATGGAAGCGCGCCAGCTGATCAAGGACAATCTCGAAGGATTGCTGTCACAGGAGGATATTGCCGCGAAACTGGGTTTGGGTTATTCGTGGTTCCGCCGGACGTTCAAGGAATATACGGGCGTTTCTCCGGCGCAGTATCAACTGCAACAAAAAATGTTGCGCGCCAAGGAGCTTCTGACCGATACCTCCATGAACATCTCCGAAGTAGCCTATAAACTGCACTTCGAAAGTACCGGCCAGTTCTCCACCTTTTTTCGGAAAAAAGAAGGCCTTACTCCGTCCCGGTTCCGGGAAGAGATACGAAAATAGAAGATGTAATCCCTATGTCAAACGCTTTATTTGACGCCCTCTGAGTTGGCTTTGAAGGCTCTGTCCATTTCCACCGGATTTTTCCCCGACATGGTGCAACTTCCATTAAAGCTGGCGCCAGGCTCGACTTCAAGTACCTGTATGAAAATGTCGCCTTTTACCTGGGCGGTTGATTTCAGTACCAGTTTTTCCCTGATCCGTATAGTGCCTTCTACAACACCCAGCACTTCGGCATTGTCAGAAATGATATTCCCGATAATACTGCCTTTCGGTCCGACCACAATTTTCCCCTTGCAATGGATGTCGCCTTCAATTCGTCCGTCCAGACGAAAATCCGATTCCGTTACAACACTTCCGGTGATCACCGTACCATTGGCCAATACATTAAAAATACCGCTATTACCGGTTTGTTCTTCGTTTTGCTTTGTCTTCAGCATGATAATTCTGTTTGTTTTTGCGCAAATATATGCAATAATCTTTCTCCCCATCGTTTTTTTCCCTATTTTTACGACCGAATTAACATTATAATGGAACTGACGATTGATTTGACAGGAATGAGATTTTACGCCTACCACGGCGTTTCTCCGCAGGAAACCAGGGTGGGGAATGAGTTCGAAGTAGAGGTTTCGTATACGTTTGCGTCGGAAACTGTTTTTGAAAGCGACGACGTGCATGATACGGTCAATTACGCCGATGTATACGGAACAGTTAAAACAGAAATGGAACGCCCTTCCCGATTACTGGAACATGTGGCCGGACGGATTTTGCATGCCTTGCATGATGCTTTTCCGCAATTGACCTGTCTCAAGGTCAAATTGTCCAAGCTGCATCCGCCTTTGGGGGGAGAAGTACACAGCGCTTCCGTAACGGTAGAGAAGAGACGGGAATGAGACAGACCGAACAGGGTAGAACCCAATGTCGCCCATTGAAGGGCAATGCCCTGTGAAAGGTATTCCGCCCGCATCCCCCAGGCCCTGAAAGGACGCAAGCTGCTATGGCTCTCCGGGATTCGCCGTGCTAAGCAACGTAAAATGAATAACCTGTGAAAGATTGTTTGCCTGTTGTTATCACTTGTTTATTTTTCATCCCTAAATGCTTTCATTGTTTCTTCCGATTCACATTCGAGCAGCAACTTTATAGCATCCTTCAGGTTCTCTTCTGCTTCGCTGACTGTTTTACCTTGTGAAATTGCCGCAGGTATCTGTGCACATTGAGCGACATACCAACCATTTTTACCCCGTTCTATAATTGCCGTGTATTCCATCATTTTATTGCTTGAAATAGTTATGGCACAAAGATACAAAAGTATGTCATATCCTGCCACCGGTGGACAAAAAGAAAGGAGAAAACATGCCAAAAAACAGGCGGACGTATTGTTCGGTACAGTAATTGTTTTAAGGAGAAAGCCGTCCGGGAGGTATCATCGGGATCAAGTATAACTTCGGCAGTCAGCGACCGGTTGCTGCCGGGAAAAGGAAGGAGGGAGCACGAGCAGACCGTGTAATGCCGGGACGGGATTTTACCTTGTGCCGTGAATCTTGAACGCTTGAACGCTTGCCATCCCGGCCGGTTGTCGTATATTTGCAGGCTCATAAAACAATTCAAAAGAGGATGGCAAGACAGATGACCCGAAAACAAATTGCAAGGAAGGGACAAAGGATACGTATGGTCGCAAATTTTTTTCTGCGCCTCAAAACGCGAAGGCGTGTGAACCGGCACGGCCTGCGGCAGGTGGAAACGGCTTGCGGCACGGTCAGGGTGCTGGAGTACGGTTTCGAGGACAGCGCCCCGCAGCCTCTTTACGTAGACATGCACGGCGGAGGCTTTATCCTGATGCACGCCGAAGCGGACGAGGTCATGAACCTGTATCTAAGGGAAAAGACCGGCGTGAAAATCATCAGTATCGACTATCCCAAGGCGCCGGAGCATCCCTTTCCCGTCCCGCCGGAAGCGGTCTGTGAAACCGTACGGTTTTACGTTGCCCACGCCGCGGAATGGGGCATCGACGCTCGACGAATCGGCATTGGCGGTCATTCCGCCGGGGCGAATCTGGCCACCGCAGTCTGCATGATGGCAAAGGAACGGGGCGATCTCTCCTTTCGTTTCCAGCTCTTAGACTATCCGCCGCTCGACCTGGCTACCGATGCCTATCTCAAACCCCTGCCCAAAGGCTGTGTTTCTCCCCGAATGGCCACCCTCTTCAATGCCTGTTACGTCGTCGATCCCCGACAGGCGGAGGATCCCCGCGTCTCGCCGGTATTCGCCACGCCGGAACAGCTCGGCGGACTGCCTCCGGCGCTGCTGATCGTAGCCGGACGCGACTCCCTTCACGACGAAGGGGTACGCTATGCCGAAATGCTGAGACAGGCAGGCGTATCCGTCGTACTGCACGATTTCCCGAACGCCGCCCACGGCTTTACATATTACCCCTCGACCGATACCGACAAGGCCATGATCCTTATGGCCGAATTTATACGCAACCATACGGAAAATTCAGCGATTCAATGATTCAGCGATTCAAAAATCATCTCTGTTCATCTGTTATCGTTTCTGCCAATCTGTCATCTCCCGCAACAGGACGGACAGTCAATGCTATCGCTGTACTGTTTTACTGCGTTTGCAGGGACGGAGCGCGGCGTTCCCTTCCATCTCACTGTACATGTTCACGGCCAGCCCCGCTGCACAGCCCCCTTATATGCCGGCAAAACCCCGTCCACACGCCGGTACAACCTTGGGCAAGTGATCCAGAGCGCTCCGGCAGACTTGCCCAACCCCGGGCAAGCGATTTTGAGCGTTCCGGCAGACTTGCCCAAGCTTGGGCAAGCGATTTTGAGCGCTCCGGCAGACTTGCCCAACCCTGAACAAGCGATTTTGAGCGCTTTCGCCGACTTGCCCAACCCCGGACAGGCATTTCGGGCGCTCCCGGCGACTTGCCCAACCTTGGGCAAGCGATTCCGGGCGCTCCGGCAGACTTGCCCAACCTTGGGCAAACCCTTCCGAACGCTCCGGCCGACTTGCCCAAGCTTGGGCAAGTGCCCCCAAACGCTCCCGACGGCCTGCCCAAGCCTGGGCAACGCCTTCGGAACGGTTTCCGTCCGGCAGGTAATACCCGGACATTATGACAGAGATGGCGAATTAATCTTTGAATCCTTGAATCTTGAATCTTGAATTTTTGAAGCCTTGAATTTTTGAATTTTTGAATCTTGAACTTTACTTCTTATCTTTGCGATCATTTTTAAAAACCAACTACATGGAACAACGATTGTTTTTGGGCGACGAAGCCATTGCCCAGGCCGCTATCGACGCGGGTCTGTCCGGCGTATATTCCTATCCGGGGACGCCTTCTACGGAAATTACCGAATACATTCAACATTCGGTCACCGCACGGGAAAAGGGAATCCGCAGCCGTTGGTGCACCAACGAGAAGACCGCCATGGAAGCGGCGCTGGGAATGAGTTATGCCGGTAAACGGGCGCTCTGCTGCATGAAGCATGTCGGGCTGAACGTGGCGGCAGACTGCTTCATGAACGCTGCCATGAGCGGTATTCACGGGGGCATGATCATCGTCACCGCCGACGACCCTTCGATGCACTCCTCCCAGAACGAACAGGATAACCGCGTGTACGGCAATTTTGCGATGGTGCCCGTGCTGGAGCCGTCCAGTCAACAGGAGGCCTACGACATGGTGTACGAAGGATTCGACCTGTCCGAACAAACCGGCTATCCCGTCCTGCTGCGCATCACGACCCGCATGGCGCACTCGCGCGCCGGCGTCGTCCTGCGGCCGCCCCTGCCCGAACGGCCGGTGAACTGTCCTGCCGACGGCCGGCAACGCTACATCCTTCTGCCGGCGCTGGCGCGTCAGCGTTACAAGAAACTCCTGGCCGCGCAGGACGTCATGACCGCGCTCTCCGAATCGTCGGCCTACAACCGCTATTTTGACGCTCCGGACAAGCGGAAGGGGATCATCACCACCGGCATTGCGTTCAACTACCTGTCGGAAAACTATCCGGACGGATTCGAATACCCCGTACTGAAGATCTGTCAATACCCCCTGCCCGTCCGGTGGATCCGGAAACTGGCCGGCGAATGCGGGGAGATCATCGTTTTTGAAGAAGGCTATCCGGTTGTGGAGGGACAGTTGAAAGGTCTTCTGGACACGGGGCGGAAGGTCAGGGGACGGCTGGACGGCACGCTCCGCCGCGACGGCGAACTGACGCCCGATCTCGTCGGCGAAGCGCTGGGCCGGGAGATTCGCGCCGGCTACGCGATCCCCGAAGTGGTGGTGCAGCGCCCGCCTGCCCTGTGCCAGGGTTGCGGACACCGGGATGTTTACGAAGCCCTGAACGAAGTGCTGAAGGAATACGAAGCGCCGAAGGTATTCAGCGACATCGGGTGCTACACGCTGGGCGCCCTGCCTCCGTTTCATGCCATTGACAGCTGCATCGACATGGGCGCCTCCATCACGATGGCCAAGGGCGCTTCGGACGCCGGCGTCTATCCGTCGATCGCCGTGATTGGCGATTCCACCTTTACCCACTCCGGCATGACCGGCCTGCTGGATTGCGTCAACGAAAACAGTCACGTGACGATTGTCATTTCCGACAACGAAACGACGGCCATGACCGGCGGACAGGACTCGGCGGGCACGGGACGCATCGAGGCCATCTGCGAAGGCATCGGCGTGGACAGGCAGCATATCCGCACGTTCGTTCCCCTGAAGAAAAATTACGGGGAAATGAAAACCGTGATCCGGGAAGAGATCGACTATCGGGGCGTATCCGTAATTATTCCCCGTCGCGAATGTATCCAGACTTTAAGCAGAAAAAAGAAAAAAACAAATCAGCAATGAAAACAGACATTATCTTATCGGGCGTCGGCGGACAGGGGATTCTTTCGATTGCCGCCGTCATCGGCGAGGCCGCATTGAAAGAAGGGTTATACATGAAGCAGTCCGAAGTGCACGGCATGAGCCAGCGCGGGGGCGACGTGCAGTCCAACCTCCGCCTGTCGGACAGGCCGGTGGCCTCCGACCTGATTCCGCTGGGACAGGCCGGCCTGATCATCTCGCTGGAACCGATGGAAAGCCTCCGCTACCTGCCTTACCTGAAGAAAGAGGGCTGGCTGGTAACGAATATCCAGCCGTACGTCAACATTCCGAACTATCCGGCCATGGAACGGATTGCGGAGGAGCTGGCCAGGCTGCCCAACTGCGTTACCCTGAACGTGGAGTCGATTGCAAGGGAAGCGGGTTCGCTGCGAACGGCCAACATCGTCATGCTGGGCGCTTCCGTTCCCTTCCTCGGGATCGAGTACGGGAAAATAGCCGAAGGCATCCGTTCGATTTTCGGTCGCAAGGGCGATGAAATTGTCGAACTGAACCTGAAAGCGCTGAAAGCCGGTTACGAGGCGGCACAAATCAAAAAGGCATGAAAAGGTGTATGCTATCCGCCTGTCTGTTGCTGGTATTCGCAACGGCGGGAAAAGCGCAGCGCGATACGACGGACGCGGTGTATGCGGGCGATGCGATGCCGGCTTTCACACTGGTTTCGGATGACGGCACGGAGACGCCGTCGGCAACGTGGAAGGGAAAAGTAATTCTGATCAGTTTCTTTGCGACGTGGTGCCCGCCTTGCCAGGTGGAACTGGCCGAAGTGGAAAAGACGCTTTGGCCGAAATACAGGCAGGAGGCGGATTTCGTCCTGCTGGTCATTGGTCGGGAACATTCGGAGGCCGAACTGGCCGGATACAACGCAGGGAAAGGGTTTACGTTTCCGCTGTATCCCGATAAAAGCCGCCGGATCTATGCCTCCTTCGCCACGCAACTCATTCCCCGTTCCTACCTGATTGATAAAACCGGGAAAATTCTTTTCGTGGCAAAGGGATACAGTCCGACGGACTTCAGGCGGATGCAGCGGATGATTGACAACGCGCTGGCCGCGCCTGCTATTTGAATACCCGTACCCGTTCCTCCAGCGGCAGGAAGGTTTTCGGATCAGGCTCTTGCACCGGCGCGCCAAACGGCATTTGAGCAATCAGTTTCCAGTCGGCGGGAAGATCCCACGTGCGGCGCACCTCGTCGTCTATCAGCGGATTGTAATGCTGAAGGGAAACACCCAGTCCGGCATCCGTCAGGAGCGTCCAAAGCGTAATCTGGTGCATGGCCGAACCCTGTGTCGACCAGACGGGGAAATTGTCTTTATACAGCGGATAGCTTTCCTGCAGATGCTTCACCACGCTTTCGTCTTCAAAATACAACACCGTCCCGTATCCTGCCGAAAAGCTGCCGATTTTCCTTTCCGTACCGGCAAATGCTTCGGGCGGAACGATTTTACGCAATTCCTTTCCAACAATGTTCCACAATTTCGTATGATGATCTCCCAGGAGCAACACAAGTCTGCTCGACTGCGAATTAAACGCGGTAGGGACGTATGTAACGACCCGGTGCACCATTTTTTCAATCTCGGCGTCGCCAACCGGCGAGCTTTTCGTGATCGCATAATAACTGCGGCGATGTTTCACCGCTTCCATGTAAGTTCTTTTCATAAATCTGTTTTTAAAAATAACGGCCGCTAAGGTAAGTATCTTTCTCCCACAACCGGCAAAAAAAGCTTTCTGTTTTTCGTAATAAAATACATCTCCGTACAGGCATCCGACTTTATCTTTCATGCCTTCACCGCACCAATCGTCTGAAAGTCATACGCCGTCCACCCGTCCATCGCTTTACATTTTTCGCAACAGCGATTCTTCCTTCATGCAGACTCGGTATCCGGCTCTTCTTTGTTGCTTGACCGCTTCAGGTAGCCGAGCGCCATGCGCAGTTTGCCGTAGGTATATTTGCCTCCCGTCTGCCCGTAGATGATCTTGAAGGGGGGATTGTCATGATCGAGAAAGGGCTTGAGCGCGGTGCCGATTTCATCCAGTTCGTCCGGGCCGAAGAACTTGTCTATGGATACCTCCTTTCCTGCAAATTCGGCCAGATGGCTCTCGATGGTCGAGACGGCCAGGTTGCGCTGCGCTGCAATCTCCTCCATCGAAAGGCCGGCACTGAAGAGCGCCAGTGTCAAGCGGCGCGTATCCACCTTCGGCGTCTGCTCCGCTTTTCTGTTCCTGGAGCGGCGGCCGGAAGAAGGTTTGCTTCCTTCCGTCTGCGTGTTCTCCGCGCTGCCGAAAATGTCGCTCCGTTCGGGCAGCGCCGTCTCCAGGTCTTCAGCGAGCGGGATGTTGTTGTAGCGTACCCGCTTCATGTTTTCCAGAAACAGTTTCACGTCGCTCTCCAGTTCGAGGATGTTTTTATGGAAGGTCTTTGCGCGTTTGGACAGCTTGAAGCCGGTAATGAAGTTTTGCAGCGGCGTCAGGATTCTCGCTCCCGTTTGTTCATAAAAGTATTGTACGGCCTTGCGACAGCGGTCGCGCAGGGGCTGGAGGTCGCCCGTGGACTTTTCCTGTTCTGCCAGTACCAGCAGCTGCTGACGGAATTTCCCGGCTACTTCGTTCATTTCGCGTACGACCTGTTTGAACTCCGCGTGCAACTTCCTCGCCGGTTCAAATTCTTCCGACGTTTTGTCTTCGAGAAGCTTCTCAAGTTCCCACAGGAACGTGAACATCGGCTTCCACTCGAAATACATCAGCAGCCTTTCCTTCCAGAACTTTCGTTTCCCTTCGGCAAGGATTTGCTGCAGTACCGTGTCCTCCTTTTCCGTTTTGCTGAAGTCAACGGCATGAGCATCGGTCATGATGCAGTGATGCGAAACGGGCGTGCGCAGGATAATGCCCTCCAGCGAGGTGCAGCGGCTCAGGGCGACGTAGGCCTGTCCGGCGGCAAAGGACGCGCCGATGTCGATGATGGCCTTGTCGAACGTCAGCCCCTGGCTCTTGTGGATGGTGACCGCCCAGGCCAGACGCAGGGGATACTGCGTGTAGGCGCCGATGTCCTCTTCTTCCATTTCGCCGCTCTCCTTGTTCAGCGAGTAGCGAATGTTTTTCCACGTTTCCCTCGGCACCTGCACGATCTCCTTTTCGGGCATGCGTACTTCGATCCGGTCGTTGCCGATGCTGCTTACCGTGGCGATCTTTCCGTTGAAGTAGCGCCCGTCCGGATCGTTCTTGATGAACATGACCTGCGCACCGTTCTTGAGGCACAGCTGCATGTCGGTCGGCAAGGCATATTCGGGAAATTCGCCTTCGATCTTTCCCGCGAAAACGTATTCCCGTCCGGCAATCTTGTCCAGTTCCTGCCGGTTCAGCCGGTCGGCTTTGTAGTTATGCGTTGTCAGCGTGATGTACTTGTCTTCGGACGGGGCGATAAAGTCAGGCCGGTAGCGCGCGTTCAGCAGCCGCATGTCCGCATCGGTAAGGCAGTTGTTGCGCACGTTGTTCAATAAGTCCACAAACACCTGTTCGCTCTGGCGATACACTTTTTTGAGTTCCAGATACACCGGTTGCGTCTGTCTGAAAACCTGTGCGTGAAAGAAGAAGACGCTTTCGTAATGCGGTTGCAGCAGTTCCCATTCCTCGTCCTTCACCACCGGCGGCAATTGAAACATGTCGCCGATGTACAATACCTGCAAGCCGCCAAAGGGCTGCGTGTTGCGGCGGAGGCTTTGCAGCGTCCGGTCAATGGAGTCGAGCGTATCGGCGCGGAGCATGCTGACCTCGTCAATGATCAGCAACTCCAGCTGTCGCAGCATATCCAGTTTCGCCTTGCTGAAACGGAATCTGTTTTTCTGGTTCGAGTAGCCGGGCACATACGGTTCGAAGGGCAACTGAAACAGGGAATGCAGCGTAACGCCGCCCGCGTTGATGGCAGCCACTCCGGTGGGCGCAGCCACTACCGCGTACTTGTGCGTAAGCTGGCGGATATGGCGCAGAAAAGTCGTCTTGCCCGTACCCGCCTTGCCAGTCAGAAAAATATGTTCGGAGGTCTCGTTGACGAACGTCGTCGCCATTTCAAAAACAGTGTTGTTTTCGTCTGCTTGTTGAAGATTCATCGCGTTTGATTTATTAAATTCGATGCAAATGTACATGAAAAATTCAAAGATTCAAACAAAGATTCTCCGAACAGCCTCTGTGATTCGGGATGTCGTCAATCCTGTCGAGGCATTAGCGTTCGGCAGAAAACAGGTTGACAAATCCGCTTGTATTTCTTTCGTTTCACGCAGATTTGCGCGGATTTCGGTATGGATTCCGCAGACGGAAGAGCGTTGTAACCGGCGTAATCTGCGCTGAAATCCATTGAATCTGCGTGGAACCTTGAATCTTTTATTTATCTTTGCCGTTATTCTATAAAATACAGTAGCAGTATGGAAAAGCTCAATTTGATTCAAAACGATCCTTGGTTGTCGCCGTTTGAAGATGCGATCGCGGGGCGTTACCGCTATGCCCTCTGGAAAGAACGGGACTTGACGGACGGCGGCACGCAGACGTTGTCCGATTTTGCCTCCGGATATTTGTACTTCGGGATGCACCGTACGCCCGACGGCTGGGTGTTTCGCGAATGGGCGCCGAATGCGACGGCCATCTACCTGACCGGTATGTTCAACGACTGGCGGAAGAGTGAAGATTTCCGGCTGTCGCGTCTGGGAAACGGGGTGTGGGAAATCACGCTGCCGGAGGCGGCCTTGCAGCATGGCGACCTGTACAAGCTGCTGGTTGAGTGGAATGGGGGCTGTGGCGAGCGGATTCCCGCCTGGTGCAGGCGCGTTATCCAGGACGAACAGACGAAGATTTTCTCGGCACAGGTCTGGCAGCCCGAAAAACCGTACCGGTTCAAAAACAACCGTTTTCAACCCGACACGTCGCCCCTGCTCATTTACGAGTGTCACATCGGCATGGCTTCGCAGGAAGAGAAACTGGGCACCTGCGAGGAGTTTCGCACGCACGTTCTGCCGCGTATCGCCCGCGAAGGGTACAACGCCATCCAGATCATGGCCATTCAGGAACATCCCTATTACGGTTCGTTCGGCTATCACGTGAGCAGTTTCTTCGCCGCTTCGTCACGCTTCGGTACGCCGGACGAACTGAAACACCTGATCGATGATGCACACAAGAGGGGTATTGCCGTCATCATGGATCTGGTGCACAGCCATGCCGTCAAGAACGAAGTCGAAGGGCTGGCGCGTTTCGACGGTTCGTACGGGCAATATTTCCACACCGACCGGCGGCGTGAACACCGGCAGTGGGATTCACTCTGCTTCGATTACGGGAAGAACGAAGTGCTGCATTTTCTGTTGTCGAACTGCAAGTTCTGGCTGGAGGAGTACCGTTTCGACGGCTTCCGTTTCGACGGCGTGACGTCGATGCTGTATTACAGTCACGGACTGGGCGAATCGTTTTCCAACTACAGTGATTACTACAATGGCCATCAGGACGGCGATGCGATTGTGTACCTTACCCTGGCCAACAAACTGATTCACGAAATCAACCCCCACGCTCTCACGATTGCCGAGGAGGTGAGCGGGATGCCCGGACTGGCCGCACCTTTCGAAGACGGCGGCTACGGATTCGACTACCGCATGGCGATGAATATCCCCGACTTCTGGATCAGGACGATAAAGGAGAAGAAAGACGAAGAGTGGCTGCCGTCGGCCATCTGGTGGGAAGTGACAAACCGCCGTTCGGATGAAAGAGTGGTCAGCTATGCCGAGAGTCACGACCAGGCGCTCGTTGGAGACAAGACGCTGGTGTTTTGGTTGATTGATGCCGACATGTACTGGCACATGCAGGTCGACGATCCGAACCTGCGCGTCGACCGGGGCATCGCCCTGCACAAAATCATCCGCCTTGTGACGGCGACGACGATCAATGGCGCCTACCTCAATTTCATGGGCAACGAGTTCGGTCATCCGGAATGGATCGACTTTCCGCGCGAAGGGAACGGCTGGTCGTACAAGTACGCCCGTCGCCAGTGGAATCTGATGGATGATCCGCGGTTGAAATATCATTATCTGGGCGACTTTGACCGTGCCATGATTGCGATGATCCGAAGCATAAAGGATTTCCAGTCATTGACGATCCTGAAAGTATGGGACAGCGACGGCGATCAGGTGTTGGCCTACCGGCGTGGAGAATGGATGTTTGTCTTCAACTTTCATCCGCACCGTTCCTATACGGACTATGGATTCCTGACGCCTCCGGGAACCTACCGGGCGATGCTCAATACGGACGATCCGCGCTTTGGCGGCTACGGACTGACGGACGACGCCGTGGAACACGTAACCCAGGACGACCCGCTGTATGCCGGCCAGAAGAAAGCGTGGCTCAAACTGTATCTGCCGGCTCGCACGGCCGTCGTTCTGGAAAGAGTGGGAAGCGCTGCACCCCGACTCGCCTGATGCGAAACGGCGGAGTGGCCGCAGGGAAACCCCAGCGGTTGCCCGTAAAAGAACAAACAGTGAGACACGGAAACGCGGAGGAAGAAAAGAACCCTCCGCGTTTTTTCGTGTATTTCAGAAGAGCAGCGACAGTCCCAGTGCCAGGGCGAAGCCTGTTACCGAGATGATGGTTTCCATCACCGTCCAGGAGCGAAG
>JAITQL010000213.1 GCA_031288935.1 Tannerella sp. | reverse complement strand
GCGGTAGTCCAGGCCTTCCACACGCTGGTTGACGCGGGCGCTCATCGGAGGGTAGCGAAGCGGTGCTCCGGCCAGGTCATAAATCTCCAACAGCGACGAGCCTTGAGGAACAGCCTTGCAGACGTCATTGTTCTTGCAATACACAAGAATCGTTTCGGGGTTATAAGTTTCTGCTTGTTTCATGTCCGGTATAATGGCAAAAATACATTTTGCTCCAAATGTCAAATAATTTGTATATATTTGCCCGCAAAGTAACGAAATAATTTTATAAATCAGGATATATGGACTATTCTTTTTTGGACTTTCTGACACTTATCGGCGCATTGGGGATGTTTCTTTACGGAATGAAGACGATGAGCGAAGGGTTGCAAAAAGTAGCCGGCAACAAGCTCCGGAATATTCTTTCCGCCATGACGAGCAACCGGTTCACCGGCGTATTGACCGGATTGCTTATCACGGCCATCATTCAATCGTCCAGCGCTACAACGGTGATGGTGGTGAGTTTCGTCAATGCGGGACTGCTCAATCTGGCGCAGTCGATTGGCGTCATCATGGGCGCTAACGTCGGTACGACGGTGACGGCGTGGATAATTTCTCTTTTCGGATTCAAGGTGGATATCAGCGCCTTCTCGCTGCCCCTGATCGCAGTGGGTTTGCCGATGCTGTTTTCCAAAAAGAGCAGCTGGAAATCGTGGGGTGAATTTATCATGGGATTCGCCCTGTTGTTTTTAGGACTGTTCTACCTGAAAACCTCCGTTCCCGATCTGCAGAGCCATCCGGAAGTTCTCTCGTTCATCCGGAATTACACCTCCCTGGGATACGGTTCCGTCCTGCTGTTCCTCCTGCTCGGAAGCATCCTGACGGTGATTGTCCAGTCGTCGAGCGCAACGGTTGCCATTACGCTTATCATGTGCACGCAGGGATGGATTCCCTTCGAGATGGCGGCGGCCATGGTACTGGGCGAAAACATCGGGACGACGATTACGGCCAACCTGGCCGCTTTTTCGGCCAATGCGTCCGCCAAGCGCGCTGCCCTTGCGCACTTGATGTTCAATATCTTCGGCGTCTGCTGGTGCATCGCGTTTTTTTATCCCTTTTCCCAACTGGTTTCGTGGATTATTACCCATTTCGGGCCGGGCGATCCGCATGAACTGAGCCGGTTTCTCGGTACGCTTGACCCGCAAACCATCGAACTCATCACTTCGGACAAGCTTTTGACCGATACACACTTGATCGCGCTGCAAAAACAGCTGCTCACGTTGCAGGTATCGGTTTCGTACGCGCTCTCCCTGTTCCATTCGATGTTCAATTTCTTCAATATCTGCCTCATGATCTGGTTTGTGAAGGTCTACGTCCGCATCTGCACGGCACTCATTCCGGCGCCGGTCGAAACGGAAGGCGACTTCCAGTTGAAACACATCTCCACCGGTATCCTTTCCACGTCGGAACTGTCGCTGATGCAGGCAAGAAAGGAAATCGCCGTCTATGGCGACCGCGTCACGCGGATGAACGGCATGGTGAAGCAGCTGCTCAAGGAAGACCGTGAAGACAATTTCCTGCAACTGTTTAACCGGATAAAGAAATATGAAGATATCAGCGACCGCATGGAGATCGAAATTGCCAATTACCTGACCAAGGTGCTGGAAGGACGGTTGAGCGCCGAAGGAAAAGAAGATGTCCGCGTCATGCTGCGCGCCGATTCCGAAATCGAAAGTATCGCCGATGCCTGCTACAACATGGCGCGTACTATCAAACGTCGGAACGAGGCCAAGTCAACCTTTACCGACGAACAAAACAATCACATCGAACACATGTTTCTGCTTGTCGACGAAGCGCTGACGCACATGACCCGTATCCTCCACAAGCAGCATACGTTGCCGGACGATATTGCCGACTCCTACAACAAGGAGAATGAAATCAACATGTATCGCGACCTGTTGAAAGGCAAAAGCATCGAAAACATCGACGGCAAGGAATACAAATATTCCGATGCCGTTTATTACATGGATATCGTCACCGAATGTGAAAAACTGGCCGACTATGTGCTGAACGTGGTTCAGGCTGTAGTAGAGAAAAAAATCAATACATATTAAACAGATTAAGAAAATGGCTCGATTTACCAAACTGAAAGTACTGGATACCCTTGTCCGAACGGGAATGGTTCCAGTCTATTATCACCAAGACCCCGAAACGGTTCAACAGATCGTGAAGGCCTGTTACGACGGCGGGGTACGCGCTTTTGAATTTACCAACCGCGGCGATTTCGCGCAAGACGTCTTTGCCGGCCTAATCCGGTATGCCGCCGGGGAATGTCCCGGACTGATCGTGGGCATCGGCTCCATCGTAGACGCGGGGACGGCGGCGATGTATCTGCAAATGGGCGCAAACTTCGTCGTCGGACCGCTGTTCAACGCCGACGTGGCAAAGGTTTGCAACCGCCGGCAGACGCTGTACATACCGGGATGCGGTACCGTGTCCGAAACAGGCTTTGCGCAGGAAGCCGGCTGCGAGGTATGCAAGATCTTCCCCGCCGGCAGCGTGGGTGGCCCTTCGTTTGTGAAAAATATCCTGGCGCCGATGCCCTGGACGATGATCATGGCTACGGGCGCCGTTGAACCGACGGAAGAAAACCTCGCCGCCTGGTTCAAGGCCGGCGTGACGTGCGTCGGCATGGGGTCGATGCTCTTTCCGAAAGACGCGGTGAACGCCGGCGACTGGAATGCCGTTTCGCTCCTGTGCAAAAACGCTTTATCATACATTCAAAAATATAAGAAACAACCGTAGAATATGAAAACTTTTTTAGATGCAGACTTTCTGCTGCAAACCGATACGGCGCGCGATTTATACCGCAAGCACGCTGCCAGGATGCCGATCATTGACTATCACTGTCATTTGGATCCGAAGAGGATTGCGGAAAACCGGCCGTTTGCCGACCTGACCGAAATCTGGCTCGGAGGCGACCATTACAAATGGCGGGCGATGCGTGCCAACGGCGTGCCCGAAGAGTATATTACGGGGGACAAGCCTTCGTACGAAAAATTCGAGAAGTGGGCGGAAACGTTGCCCTACACCATGCGGAATCCCCTGTATCACTGGACGCATATGGAGCTGAACCGCATCTTCGGCATCAGCGAAGTATTGAAAGCCTCCAACCTCCGCAACGTGTACGAAGTATGCACCGCCAAACTGCAAACGCCCGAATTTTTCCCGCAGGCGCTGATGAAACGCATGCGCGTGGAAGCCGTCGGAACAACCGACGACCCCGTCGATTCGCTCGTCTACCACAACGCAATCCGCGAAAGCGGCCTTTCAGTCAAAGTCGTCCCTACCTGGCGCCCCGACAAGGCGATGGCGATTGAAAACCCGCAAACGTATAACGACTACATCGTCCGTCTGGAAGCCGCCGCCGGCATACCCGTCCTCACCTACACCGACTTGCTGGACGCACTGCAACGCCGGCACGACTTTTTCGCCGAACAGGGCAGCAACCTCTCCGACCACGGCTTGACGACGTTCTACGCAGACCCCTATACCGACGCCGGGATTCAGGCCATCTTCCTGAAGGTACGCGCCGGCAAAACGCCCACGGCCGAAGAAGTCAACCTGTTCCGCTCGGCCATACTCCACGAACTGGCCGTGATGGACAGCAAGGCCGGATGGGTGCAGCAGTTCCACATCGGCGCCATCCGCAACAACAACACGCGGATGTTCAACCGCCTTGGGGCCGATACAGGCTTCGACGCCATCGACGATTGCGCGGTAGCCTCCGCCATGAACCGCTTCTTCGACCGCCTGGACAGCGAAGGCCATCTGACCAAAACAATCGTCTACAACCTGAACCCGCGCGACAACGAATTGATGGTAACAAACCTGTACAACTTCAACGACGGCACCGTCCCCGGCAAGATGCAGTACGGTTCGGCCTGGTGGTTCCTTGACCAGTTCACCGGCATGGAAAACCAGCTGAACGCACTTTCGGCGCTGGGACTGTTGAGCCGTTTCGTCGGCATGTTGACCGATTCGCGCAGTTTCCTGTCCTATCCGCGACACGAATATTTCCGCCGCATCCTCTGCAACCTGATCGGCAACGACATCGAAAAGGGGCTGCTCCCCTATTCCGAAATCACGTTCATCGGACGCATGGTAGAAGATATTTGCTATTACAACGCCAAACGATACTTCAATTGGTAGGAGGGATTCAATGATTCATAGATTCAAAGATTACAGCCCGCCGTCAATGATGTGAACCCCAAATTTCGGATAGCCTCTTATTCATTCTGTCAATTCCGCATCAGGTCAAAATTCAGGTCGCGGTAATAGGGGAATTTCATGTCCGAAGACACTAATGTCAAGCGTTCGGATATGGCCTGGGCCATCAGCATACGGTCGAACGGGTCGTCGTGCGTCTTGCCGTTGATCACGGGATGCGACAGCTTTTCGAGCGCCTCGACATGCTTCCGCTTGATTTCGAGAATGCGGATGCCTCCCCGGTCAAGGTCGATCAGCAACCGTTTCAAATCTATCTTGGAATCAATTTTACCGAGGTGTCGCAGAATTACGACTTCACGCAGGGTTTCAACACTGACATGGACAGGCACGTTATAGTCATAAATGTCTTCATATATGTGTCTGTCCACCCTGTCAGGTTCATACAATGCCCACAGCAGGATATGCGTGTCGAGCAGTAAACGGTCGGGTTTCATAATCCGAGATTGAAGACGTCGCCTTCCACCAGGCATAATTTCCGGTCCTTGTAAAGGCCGAACAAAGATGCCCTGTTTCGTTCTTCCTTCTTTTCGGGAGCCGGTGTTTTCACCTTGGTTGCAGGCTTATCCGGTTTCTTTTTTACAGATTCTGTTGCCATGATTATTACGTGTTAATGTATAACGTCGCAAAGATGGGACTTTTATTTGAAAAGAGAAAAATAACCGGATATTGGATTAATTCTTTAAATTCTCTGTTCGGAGAAGAAAAATTGTTATTATCGGGCTTGAACTTTTTTTTGATGCGCTCTATTTTTATTCCT
>JAITQL010000065.1 GCA_031288935.1 Tannerella sp. | reverse complement strand
TTGTCGACAAGGACTGGTCACACGTGATGCGCGCCAACGGCAAAGTCGCGCTCGAAGCAGGTTTTCACGAACTGAAAATACTCTTTTACGAGAATTTATGGGGACAGTCCCTGAGTGTCGGCTATGAGAGCCGGACGATTCGCGACCGGTTGCTCCCGGAAGAAATACTGTTTCTCCCGGAATAAGAATACATATACATATATCTTTTAAATCCATGTTCAGAAAGTTGATTTTATGCAGTCTGCCGGCGCTGTTGCTGGCCTGCACGCAGGAGAAAAAAGTAGCGTATGCCGACCTGTATGACCCCGTGACCGACGCGGGACAGTATATGTTGCCGGCATTGAACCGGACGCCCAAATGCTGCTGGGACTTGGTTGTCGAAGGCAGCAACCTCAAGGATTATCTGCTGGCCACTTCCCTCACGGGATTGACGGCGCGCGCCTTGCAGCAGGGAAAGACGGATGTGGCCATATGGATGGTACACCCCATCGACAGCCGCATTGCCTATCGGGAGGAACGCGCTTCGCTGGAATCGCGCGGATGCCGTTTCCTGGACAAGGCCAGTCCGTTGCAGTTGGCGACGGAATCGTTCGAACCGGTCGACGGGATCCCGGTTACACTGAAAAACCTGTTCGACGGATATATCCTGACCGACTTGCAAACCAATCCCGAAAGCGGCGCGGTAGCCGTCACGGCCTCGCACGTATACAACGGCCTGATCGTGGACAGGCAAGACCGCGCGCTGTTTGAAAAGGCCGGATACAAACTGCTGTACGACGCATCGGGGAAAAACGTGCGCGACGCATGGAACGAATTTCATGACCGCTGCGAAAAGACCGGGCTGGTGATCATGCCCAACGATACGTGGCAGTTGCGTGACATCGCCATTCAGAACGGCTGGTTCTTCATGAACATGTATCCCGTTCCGCACGATGCCGGCCAGGGCGAATACTGGGACTTGTACGAAACCGTCTGCCGGACGCTCCAGTCCCACCATCTGATCTACGGCTGGGAAGCCGGCAAGCACAGCGAACGCGAGATCAACGAGACCGCCTCGCGCAATGCGCAGGCCTCGGCCGTCAACGACTGGTTTTACAATGCCTGCCTGACCGGCGCGGACTACAGGAACCGTCAGGAGCCTGTCCTTGCGCGGACGCTGGACCCGAAAACCGTTGATTACAGCAAAAACAAGCGTCTGGTTTCCTTTTTCCTGACCGACGGAGACAACAATCAATGGATGATGGGCGGCTTCATCGAAGACTGGTACGACCTGCCGGAGAGCGCCGCCTCGAAGGTAGCCTTCGGCATTGCCGCCACGACATTGCCCCAGATGGCGCCGGCCGCGTTCAAGTACATCCTGGAACACCAGCCGGAAAACTGCACGCTGCTGGAGGTGCAGGGCGGCGGGGTATATTACAGCGACACGTATGCCAACGAGCGCGACCGGCAAAAAGACTTGCGCGAAAAAGTACGCCTTACGTCTGCCTACATGCGCCAGCACCGCATCAAGATGGTAGGGCTGATGGCCAATTACGAAGTCGGGTCGCCCGAAGCAATGGAGGCCTACCGCCTGTTTGCAGAAGAAAACGATCAGTTGGAAGGGATTCTCGCCTACCAGTACACTCCCTATGCTGCCGGAGCAGGCGATATTTTCTGGGTAACGAACAAAAAGGGGTACGACATTCCGGTGATTACCATCAAGTATTCCCTGTGGAACGAACCCCACCTCCGCGAACGGGAAGGGACGCCCAAATACATTGCCGGCTGCTTAGACAGAGACCGGAACAATCCCGAATTTAACCTGGTGTGTATTCATGCCTGGAGCCAGTTTGCCGACCTGGGGAAAGACTGCGACGAACTGGCGGAAACGAAGGACGGCTCCATCCGCGGGCCGGGCGTGGCCGGGTTGCTGGAACAGCATCTGGACGATTCGTACGAAGTGGTCAGCCTGGAAGAACTGATCTGGCAAATCCGCATGAAACACCGTCCGGAGCAAACGAAGAGATACCTGAACGGTTTGTTGTAAACCGTTCATCCCTCTCTCGTCAAAGGAACGGATACGCAACATCCGACGTATTTTCACTAAAACCGGTCAACGAAACCCATGAACCGAAAGAAATTGTTTTTATCGCTTTGCCTGTCGGCAGCCGGCCTGCTTGCCGCATACGCCGGGCCGTCGACACGGACGGAGAATACCGTGCGGGTGATGAGTTACAACGTCCGGAACGCCGTCGGCCTGGATCACGTCACCGACTACCGGCGCATCGCGGACGTAATCGCCGACCTGTCGCCGGATGTGGTCGCCTTGCAGGAACTGGACAGCGTGACGAACCGCAGTAACCGGGCGGACGTGCTGGCGCGCCTGGCCGACTTGACGAAAATGTACGCCGTCTACGGCGCATCCATCCCCTACGACGGCGGAAAATACGGCATCGGCATTTTGTCGAAAACGCCGCCGCAGGCCTGGAAGCGCATCCCTCTTCCGGGACGCGAGGAGGCGCGCTCGCTGCTTCTGGTCGAGTTTGAGGAATACGTCTTTTGCTGTACGCATTTTTCGCTCAACGAAGAAGACCGACAAGCATCGGTACAGGTGATCGACGAAGCCGTGAAGACGTATGACAAACCGGTTTTTCTGGCGGGAGACATCAACGCCGTACCGGATTCGCCCGTACTGGAGGCTTTCCGTAAAAACTGGAAAATCCTGAGCGATACGCGGCAGTTTACGTTTCCGGCCGACAAGCCCGACCGCACCATCGACTACCTTATGGGCTACCTGGCCGGCGGCGCGGTTTATTCCGTCTGGCAGACGGGCGTCTTCCCCGAACCGGAGGCATCCGACCACCGGCCGCTCTTTGCCGACGTGCGCCTGAAAACGCCCAAAGACCGCATCTTCCGCACGCAGCCCTACCTGCAATCGCCCGCGCCGGACGGCATGACGGTGACGTGGATGACACACGTCCCCTGTCACAGCTGGGTGGAAGCCGGTACGGACACGACAAATCTGCAACCCGTAAGCGACTGCGTCGAAGGCGAAAAAAAGGCCTACAACACCCTCAACCGCATCCGCCTGAAGGGACTCCAGCCCGGCGTCCGATACTATTACCGGATATGCTCGCGAGAAGTGACTCTTTATCAGCCCTACCGGAAAGAATTTGGCGAGACGGCCGTCAGCCCCGTCGCCTCCTTCACCACGCCGGACAACCGCCAGACGGATTTCACGGCTGTCATATTCAACGACCTGCACGATCACTACGCCCTTTTCGACCGGCTGATGGCGCAAGTCAAAGATATACCGTACGACGTGGTCTTTTTCAACGGCGACTGCATCGCCGACGTGCAGACCGAAGCGGCTGCCGTACGCAGCATCGCGCACTACAACGCCGGATTCGGCTCCGACCGCACGCCCGCCGTCTACATCCGCGGCAATCATGAAACCCGCGGCGCCTATTCCATCTTCCTCTGGGACTTGCTCGAAAAACCCGGAGGCGACCATTCCTACGGCGCTTTCCAGCTCGGCGACACGCGATTCGTCCTGCTGGACTGCGGCGAAGACAAGCCGGACGATCACCCGGTATATTTCGGACTGAACGACTTCACGCAATACCGGAAAGATCAGGCTGCGTTTCTCCGGCAGGAACTGTCCTCCAAAGCCTTCCGGTCGGCCTCGCGACGGGTGCTGATCCACCACATCCCCGTCTACGGCGGCGAAACGTACAACCCGTGCCGCGACTACTGGGGCGACCTCCTCTCCCGTGCGCGCTTCGACATCTGCCTCAATGCGCACATGCACACCTTCCGCTACCTTCCCGGAGGCGAAGCGGGCAATCCCTTTCCGGTCGTCATCGGAGGCGGGAACAGCGAGCAGAGCGCCACGGTGATGATCCTCCGCAAACGGGGAAAGGAACTGAAACTGCAAGTATTGAATGCACAGGGCGACACCCTGCTGAATCTGGAACTGTAACCGACAAACAAATAAACAACAGAATGAAACAACGAATCACGGAAGTATTGAAGACGGGTCGGACGCTGGTATCCGACGGCGCATGGGGTACGTTTCTGTACCGCAAGGGACTGAAACCGGGCGAATGTCCCGACGAATGGTCGCTCACGCATCCCGATGCAGT